>JBFOLS010000384.1:0-8216 GCA_040830225.1 Leisingera sp. | reverse complement strand
GGCTCGCCCACGTGATAGGAGGCAGTGCCTGCGCTGTCGGTCTCCGCCTCCGGGCACAGTACGCGGAACACGCCCTCGGCGGCCGGCGAGCGGCAGATGTTTCCTAGGCAGACAAACAGAATACGGGTAGGCATTGGGTCATGGCTCCTGCTGGACAGGGGCAGTGATAGGAGGTTCCAGAGCGATGGGGAAGAGTGCACAGAAGATTGTAATCCTGACCGGCGCCGGGATTTCCGCCGAAAGCGGGCTCGGCACCTTTCGCGACGAGGGCGGGCTTTGGTCGCAGCACCGGATCGAAGATGTGGCAACGCCCGAAGGATTTGCCCGCAATCCGGACCTGGTGCACGGGTTCTACAATGCGCGGCGCGCACAGGCGGCCGGGGCGCAGCCCAATGCAGCGCATCAGGCGCTGGCAAGGCTGCAGGCGGAGCATCAGGGCGAGGTGGTGATCGTAACCCAGAATGTCGACGGGCTGCACGAGGCGGGCGGCGCGGACCGCGTGCTGCATATGCACGGGACGCTGGCAGGGGCGCTCTGTGCCGCTTGCGGCCACCGCTGGGAGGCGCCTAGGGAAATGCATCCCGGCCAATCCTGCCCCGCCTGTGCGGCGCCTGCAGGGCGGCCCGATGTGGTCTGGTTCGGCGAGATGCCGTACTTCATGGAGGAGATCTATGCCCATCTGGCGGCAGCTGACCTCTTTGCGGCTATCGGCACCTCGGGCGAGGTCTACCCGGCCGCGGCCTTTGTCGATGAGGCGCATCTGGCGGGCGCCCATACGGTGGAGCTGAACCTAGAGCCCTCTGCCGCCGCCTCCCGCTTTGGCGAATGCCGCTTTGGCCCGGCCAGTGAGGCCGTGCCGGCCTGGGTGTCGGAACTGCTCGCCTAGCCCCAGACGGCGAAAAGCCCGCCATAAATGCGGGCTTTGGGCGCGAAGGGGGGCTGCGGCGCAGCCTGACGCCGCGCCCGCACTGCCCTTTGCAAATCAGTTGGAGTGGCCGGAGTGGTCCGAGTGATCCATGTCTCCATGGCCTTCGGCCTTGCGCTCCAGATCCACCGGCACTTCGATTTCAACCTCGCCGGCTTTCTCGAACACCAGGGTCACTTTCACCACGTCGCCGTGGTGCAGCGCCTGGCTCAGCCCCATGAACATCACATGATCGCCGCCGCGCTTCAGCATATGGGTCGCGCCTGCGGGAACGGCAAAGCCTTCTTCCACATGCATCATCTTCATGACGCCATTGGCGTCTTCCTGGTGAGTGTGCAGCTGCACCCGCGCCGCCGCGTCCGAGCGCACATCGATCAGCCGGTCGTCTTCACCGGTGTGGTTCATGATTTCCATGAAGGCTGCTCCGGCCTTGGCGGTCGGGGAAGAGACCCGTGCGTACGGGTCATGGACCATGATCTTATGGGCATCGCCAGCAAAAGCGGAAGTGGCAAGAGCAGCGGCAGCAGCGGCTGCCAGGACAACAGATTTCAGGGACATTGCATGTCTCCCTTGATTGAGAATGTCAGATTTCGTGTGGTTCAGCGCTGAAAGGTCAGCCAGCCGCCGGCGGTGCCCTGGCGGTGGCCCGCAAAACCTGCTGTGCCCGGCCCCGGGCCGTCTCAGCCGCCGCAGTCCCCTGGGTGCTTTCAGACACAAGCACAGCAGCGGCAGCCGCAGGTGCGACCGCATCCAGCAGGTGCATCACGCAGTCCGGGCAGCTGTGCGGCGGCTTAGTGGGCTGGCCTTCGCTGTCCACATAAACAACCACCGGGCCGGTGCCGGTGCAGATCACCATCTGCCCGGCCGCATCCCGGCTGCCCTGCAGCGCCGCGGCGTTATGCGCAGTCAGGGCAACAGCCAGGGCCAGGATCAGGCCAAGGTATCTGCGAAGGGCGTTTTTCATCGGTGCCAGATATGCCCGCAGCCCGCCGCCGCTGCAAGAGGCTTCGCCGCGGCAGATTGCGCAAACGCAAACACCGCGCAGAGCTGGCTCTGCGCGGTGTCCGCTAATCAATCCTGTGAAAGGATCACCCCAGGGCTATCAGGCCCCGAAGATCAAGCCTGAGCGGCTTGCGCCTTGGCGATCTCTTTCTTCACTTTCAGCGCAGTGGCCGACAGCTCTTCGTCCTTGGCTTTGGCCAGAAACTCGTCCAGGCCGCCACGGTGGTCGACGGAGCGCAGAGCAGCTGCGGAGATGCGCAGCTTGATGCCGCGGCCCAGAACTTCGGACTGCAGAGTCACGTCGTTCAGGTTGGGCAGAAAGCGGCGTTTGGTTTTGTTGTTGGCGTGGCTGACATTGTTGCCAGTCATCGGGCCTTTTCCGGTCAGTTCGCAACGGCGCGACATATCATCATCCTTCGTTTCTCGAGGCCCGGGCAGATCCGGGCCAAATCACAAGGGGCGCCGCCATTGGCTGCGCCCGAAAACTGGTCCGCTGCTCATACGCTCAACCGGCAACAGCGTCAAGTGATTCAACTCAGCTTTCTTCCGGCGCTTAATGCGCCTTTTTCTGTGCCGCCGCAAGCCTCTCCAGCCCGGCATCCGCTGCCGCCCCCAGCTGCGGCTTGCCGCGCTGCCGGGCGACCCGGGCGAGCTTTTGCCAATAGGTCTGCGACTGCCTGCGCCGCGTCCGGTGCAATTGCAGAACCCGCGCTGCGCTCAGCGGCCCGTCCCGCAGCATCGATTGCAGATCCCAGAAACTGCCGCCCTCGCGGATCACCTGGCTGGCCGGATGGCCGCCGCAGGACAAGCGGCAAAGCTGCAGGTCCGAAAACACTGCCTGGATAAACAGGGCATGGCTCAAGTCCATCTTGCGGAACGGGTCGAACAGCACCACCCCCTGCAAATCATGACGGCCATAGCGGATCAGGTCGCCCAGCGCCTCATTGAACCCCTCGGCCTCCTTGCGGCGCCGGTCGTGCGGCACCACGCCCCGGGCGATGGTGTACTGGGGCGAGACCGCGATCAGCCGTTTCAGGTGCAAGGCCGCCGAAAACCGCAGCGCGCCGTAGCCGCCCATGGAAAACCCCATGGCAGAGACATCCCCGTAGCCCTTGGTCAGATCCTTCAGGCTGCGCGACAGCGCCTTGGTCTCGCTGTTGATGTACCAGTCGTTGTGGCGGGGCTGGATATGCAGATGAGCATAGCCGTGGCCGGTCATGTTTTTCACCGGGCCGCGGTCTTCGAATTCCCCTGCGACGGCGACCCGCTGGCGGAAGGTCACGAACAGGCGGTCTGCGCCCGGGGTGGACAGGGAGGCGCGCAGCTTTTTGCCGGCAAAAAACCGGGGTTCCTGCATGCCGCGCTAGCCTTTCAGATGGTCCTGCAGCATCCGCTCGGCAGCCGCTGCCGGGGTCAGCGCCCCCTCGGCCACCTGGCAGGACAGTTCTGCCATCGCCGCCTGGGCGCCCGCCGTATGCAGCCGCGCCAGCAGCGCCTGGCGCACCTCCTGGTCAAACCAGTAGCAGGACTGATCCGCCCGGCGGCGCTCCCAGTGGCCGTTTTCCTTGCGCCAGGCAGTCAGCGCCTGCATTTCCTCCCAGGCCTGTTCCAGCCCGTGCTCCTCGACGGCCGAGACCATCAGGGCCTTGGGGAAGTCCTCGGGATCCTGCGGCCGCTTGCGCAACAGCCGCAGGGCGCCGGCATAGTCTGCACAGGTGCGGGTTGCGACGGGTTTCAGGGGGCCGTCTGCCTTGTTCACCAGAATCAGGTCGGCCATCTCCATGATGCCGCGTTTCACACCCTGCAGCTCATCGCCGCCCGCAGGCGCCAGCAGCAAGAGGAACAGGTCCGACATCTCGGCCACCACGGTTTCAGACTGGCCGACACCGACGGTTTCAATCAGCACCACGTCAAAACCCGCCGCCTCGCACAGGGCAACCGCCTCGCGTGAACGGCGGGCAACGCCGCCCAGGTGGCTCTGGCTGGGGGACGGGCGGATAAAAGCGTTCTTCTCGCGGCTGAGGCGCTCCATCCGGGTCTTGTCGCCCAGGATCGAGCCGCCGGAGCGCGCCGAACTCGGGTCCACCGCCAGCACTGCCACCCGCAGCCCCAGGCTGGTCAGCAGCATGCCGAAGCTCTCGATGAAAGTGGACTTGCCCACACCCGGCGTGCCCGACAGGCCGATGCGCAGCGATTGGCGCTTGTGCTTGGCCAGCTTCGAAAGCAGCTCGCCCGCCTTGGCGCGGTGATCCTCGCGGCCGCTTTCCACCAGGGTGATGGCGCGGGCCAGGGCCCTGCGGTCTCCGGTCAAGATCTTTTCGCTCAGCTGTTCGGTATCCATGCGCGTCTTCCTGTCGTGATGGGCGGACCTTGGCGCAAGCCTGCTGGAAAAGTCCAGAGCCAGGTGCGCGGTCCGCCTTGCGCCGCGCACTCTACAGGAGGCAGGGCTCTGGAAAAGGCGGCAAAAGCGCCACGGGCCGGTTGGTTTGCGCAATGCCCCAAGCTATTGCAGTGCGAGAGCAGCCTCGAAAACCTGCCATTTACATTAGAACTTCGCCCGACTGAAGGCCGGGCTGCGCCGACCCGCCCCATGGGGCGGCGCAACAGCGCCACCCCGCGGGTCTCTGCAGCCCTCAGCGCTTATTGACCGGTTTCCATGCGATAGCGCCGCTAGACCTTGCCGCCGCCTTTGGCGATAAGGCGGGTCATGACCAGATTGCCGATTGAAGACGCCCTCCCTGAATTGCTGGACGCCCTGCGTGTGCGAGGCCGTGCCGTCCTGCAAGCGCCGCCGGGCGCGGGCAAGACCACAAGGGTGCCGCTGGCGATGCTGGAAGCCGGGCTGACCCAAGGCCGCATCGTGATGCTGGAGCCCCGCCGCCTCGCCGCCCGTGCCGCAGCTGAGCGGATGGCGGAAACCCTGGGCGAGAAGGCCGGGCAGACCGTCGGCTACCGGGTGCGCGGCGATGCCAAGGTCTCCAAGGCCACCCGTATCGAAGTGGTGACCGAAGGCATCCTGACAAGGATGCTGCAGTCGGACCCGGACCTGCCTGGCGTCGGCGCGGTGATCTTTGACGAATTCCACGAGCGCTCCCTGAACGCCGATCTGGGCCTGGCCCTGTGCCTGGAGGTTGCGGGCGCGCTGCGCGACGACCTGATCCTGCTGGCGATGTCGGCGACCCTGGACGCCGGGCCGGTGGCGGCGCTGATGGAGGCGCCGATGGTGACCTCCGAGGGCCGCAGCTACCCGGTCGAGACCCGCTGGCTGGACAAGCCCCTGCCCGCTCAGCCCCGCCGCCTGGATGCGCTGACGGATCTGGTGGTGCGGGCCGAGCGGGACACAAAGGCCACCGGCGGCGGCATTCTGGTGTTTCTGCCCGGCGAGGGTGAAATCCGCCGCGCGGTCGGCGCATTGGAGAAACGCCTGCCCGGCCATTGCCATATCCGCCCGTTGTTCGGCGCCCTGCCCTTTGCCGAACAGCGCGCCGCCATCCAGCCGGAAAAAAACGGGCGCAAAGTGGTGCTGGCGACATCGATTGCCGAAACCTCGCTGACCATTCAGGACATCCGGGTGGTGGTCGATATGGGCCAAGCCCGGCGCGCGCGGTTTGATCCCGGCTCCGGCATGTCGCGGCTGGTGACGGAGAAGGTCACCCGCGCCGAGGCCACTCAGCGCCAGGGCCGCGCGGGCCGGGTTGCCGAGGGCACCTGCTCCCGGCTGTGGACCAAGGGCGAGGAAGGCGCGCTGATGGCCTTCCCCCCGGCCGAGATCGAAAGCGCCGACCTCACCAGCCTGGCGCTGGAGCTGGCGCTGTGGAGGGCTGCACCGGAGGACCTGTCGTTCCTGACGCAGCCGCCGGCGGGGGCCATGGCGGAGGCCCAGGCGCTGTTGCACATGCTGGGCGCCTTGGACACCCAGGGGCGGATCACCGAACACGGCAAGGCGCTGTCGGCGCTGCCGCTGCACCCGCGGCTTGGCCATATGCTGCTGACGGCCGGAGCCTCTGCTGCGCCTTTGGCAGCCCTTCTGGGTGAACGCGACCCGTTGCGCGGCGCGCCTGCGGATCTGTCCTTGCGGCTGAAGGCGCTAAAGGATCCCAAAGGGTTTGAGCGCAATCACCCCTATCAGCTGAACCGGCCCGTGGCAGAGCGGATCAAAAGCGAGGCCCGGCGGCTGGAGAAACAGGCAGGGCGCAAGGAGGCCGGGCTGTCCCCGGCGGCAATGGCCGCGCTTGCCTACCCCGACCGCATCGGCCAGCGCCGCAAGGGAGACACCCCCCGCTTTGTCCTGTCCGGCGGCAAGGGCGCCATTCTTGATGGCGGCGACACCCTGGCGGGCAGCCCGTTCCTGGTGGCGCTGGACACCGACGGCAACCCGCGCGAAGCGAAGATCCGCATGGCCGCGCAGATTTCCCAAGGCGACATCCGGGATCTGTTTGAAGATCAGATCGCCTGGACTTATCTTTGCGAATGGTCCAAGCGCGACCGCCGGGTGGCAGCGCGGCAGCAGGAGCGGCTGGGCGCTATCGTTCTGGACGACCGGATCTGGAAAGACGTAGCCCGGGAGGCCGTGGCGGAGGCTATGCTGGACGGGGTGCGCGACCTGGGCCTGCGCCTGACCGGTGCGGCGGCGCGGCTGGCGTCCCGCGTGGAACTGGTCCGCGCAGAAGGTCACGGCTTGCCCGATTTCTCCATCCCGGGGCTGCTGGACCGGATTGAGGATTGGCTGCTGCCGATGCTGGACGGGGTGAGAAGCGCCGAAGACTGGAAGCGTTTCGATCTGCTGCCCGCCCTTCAGGCTGCGCTCACTTGGGAGCAGACCCAGCTCTTGGACCGCGAGGCGCCGGGCAGTTTCGTCACGCCGCTGGGCCGCAAGATCCCGATTGACTACGCGCTGGAGGTGCCGGAGATCTCGGTCCGCCTGCAAGAGCTGTTCGGCGTCAGCCGCCACCCTTCGGTGGGCGGTGTGCCCCTGAAGATCACTCTGCTGTCGCCGGCCCAGCGCCCGATCCAGATCACCCGCGACCTGCCCGGCTTCTGGGCCGGCTCCTATGCCGACGTGCGCAAGGACATGCGGGCGCAATACCCCAAGCACCCCTGGCCCGAGGATCCCACCGAAGCCGACCCGACGCTGCGGGCGAAACGGCGCAAGTGAATGCCTGCAGCGGGCTGCAGGCCCGCTGCCCGGCCCAACGGCTGGCAGTGCATCCATGATGCACCTGTCAGCGGGCGGGAGCCCTGGCCATCGCACCAGGTTTGCCCCGGCCCTCGCCTTGCAACCCCAGGCAATCAAGCGTAGTTTCCCACAAAGACACACAAAACACGGGATCAACCCCAACAATAAAGGCAGACAACCTATGACAAGCCCCCTGACCCGCGCCTGGGAAGAGATCATCAAACCGATGCTGAAACGGCCCGCCCGCGTGCAGGTTGCTGCTCTGTGCAGCCGCTCGGGCGCTGACGGAAAAGAAGTGCTGATGATCACCAGCCGCGGCACCGGCCGCTGGATCCTGCCGAAGGGCTGGCCGATCGAAGGCATGGATGGTCCGGAATCGGCGCTGCAGGAGGCTTGGGAAGAAGCAGGGGTCAAAACGGCCAGCATTTCGCCGCAGCCGGTCGGCGAATACCATTTCACCAAGCGCCACGATAACGGCACCGAAGAGCCTGTCACCACGCTGATTTTCGAGGCAGAGGTGGAGCAGCTTGAAGATGATTACCCGGAATCCTCCGAGCGCACCCGCCAGTGGATGAAACCGGCGGAAGCGGCCACCCTTGTGGATGAGCCGGAGCTGCAGGACATTCTGCGCCGTTTGTAAAAGTTCTGTGACATTTTCATGTCAGATGCTTGATCCGTTTCCTGAGCGGAGGTAGGCGCGTGCGCAGACCCCGGAATCAGGAATGCAACGATGAGCCACGAAGATCAGCGACAGCAGTGGAGCACGCTGGATAAGGATCTGAACAGGATCTCCCAGCTCGAACTGGCCACAAGCTATGCCTCCCGCCCGCTGGTGGCGCCCGGCATTGCGCTGGCCTTTATCGTGCTGGCCGGCCTCGCCGCCGGCGTCTTCTTCGGCGGCTCGGCGATGAGCATGGTGGTGATCGCGGCAGCAGCTTTCGGCGCTTATATGGCGATCAACATCGGCGCCAATGACGTCGCCAACAACATGGGGCCCGCAGTGGGCGCCAATGCGCTGACCATGGGCGGCGCCATCGTGATTGCCGCCGTTTGCGAAAGCGCAGGCGCGCTGCTGGCGGGCGGCGATGTGGTTTCGACCATTTCCAAAGGCAT
>JBFOLS010000383.1:0-9217 GCA_040830225.1 Leisingera sp. | reverse complement strand
CGGATGAGCTTTATGCCGCCGCTGATCATCAATGAGGATGAGATCGACATTGCCACCGAGCGGTTCAAGGGCGCGCTGGACGACGCCTGGGCCGTGGTCAAGGCGAAGATGTAAGGGAGGGATAGATGGCGGAACTGCTGGAAGCGAAGCTGCCCGAAGCGGGGCTGGCAGGGAGCTATATCAACGGGGCCTGGCACCGACCTGCGGACGGCCGGACACTGGTGATCGAGAACCCCTCCCGCCGCACGGCTATATGCGAGGTCGGACGCGGCACGGCACGCGAGGTCGATTTGGCCGCCCGTGCCGCCCGTGCCGCTTTGCCTGCGTGGCGCTCCCTTGCCGCTGCCGAGCGCGGCAAACTGCTTGCGGAACTTGGGCGCCGGCTGGAGGAGAACGCCGAAGAAGTTGCCCGGGTGCTGGCGGCTGAGAGCGGCAATGCGATTAAGACCCAGTCGCGCGGCGAGGCGATGGGGGCGGCGGGCGTGCTGAAATACTATGGCGGCGTTGCGGTCGAGCAGAAGGGCGAGACCCTGCCGCTGGGTCCTGGCCTCCTCAGCTATTCGACCCGCGAGCCGCACGGCGTGGTGGGCTCGATCATCCCCTGGAACTCGCCCTTGCAGCTGGGTGCGGTGAAGATCTCGATGGCTTTGGCGACGGGCAACTGCCTGGTCTTGAAACCGGCCGAAGATGCGCCGCTGGCGATCCTGAAGCTGGCGGAGCTGGCTGACGGGCTGTTCCCGCCCGGCGTGTTCAACGTGGTGACAGGGCTGGGCGAAGAAGCCGGGGCAGCGCTGGCCAGCCATCCCGGCATCGACAAGGTGTCTTTCACCGGCTCGTCGGAAGTGGGCAGATTGATTGGCAAGTCCACCGCAGACCGCATTGCCAAGCTGACTCTGGAGTTGGGCGGCAAGTCCCCGACCATCGTCTTCCCCGATGCCATTGCCGATGGCCGGCTGGACAGCTGCGCCCAGCAGGTGGCCAATGCCATGCGCTTTGCGCGCCAGGGGCAAAGCTGCACCGCTGGCTCCCGCCTGTTTGTGCACAAGGACATTTGGGACGTGCTGATGCCCAAGGTGGCGGAAAAATCCGCCGCGCTGAAAGTCGGCGATGCGCTGGACCCCGACGTGGACATGGGCGCGGTTGTCAATGCTGAGCGCTATGGCGAGATCCGCGGTTTTGTGGCTGAAGCCGAAGCGCAAGGCGCAGAACTCCTGATCGGCGAAACCCCGGCGGAGGATCCGGCAGGCTTCTGCCCGAACCCGACCATCATCACCGGTGTGGACAACAGCTGGCGGATCGCCCGCGAAGAGGTGTTCGGCCCGGTCATGGTTGCCATTCCGTTTGAAACGGAGGCCGAAGTGATCGAAATGGCCAACGACACCCATTACGGGCTGGCGGCTTTCCTGTTCACGCATGATGTCAGCCGGATCACCCGTCTGACCCGCGCCATCGACGCGGGCTGGATCCAGGTGAACCAGGGCGGCGGCCAGATCCCCGGCATGTCTTATGGCGGCACCAAGCAGTCGGGCATGGGCAGCGAATACTCGATCGAAGGCGCGCTGGAGGCCTATACCTACCGCAAATGCGTGACCATCAACATCGAGGCGGATGCATGAGCACCGACCGTTTCGGCAATGCCATCGACCCGGGTGTTGGCTATGCCCGGGGTTCGCTCTTGGCAGGCTCGGCGGATGAAGTACGCCGCTTGGCCGAGGCGGGCCGGGTCGCAACGGGCTTTGTTGAACGCGAGGGTATCGGGAAGATTGCCATCTGCACCGGCAACCTGCGATTTTATCCTGCCTCGCCTGAGGATCTGGGCGTCCTTTGCGAGGAATGGGTCGGTCCCGGCCTATTCAGCGAGGACCTGCGTCAGGCCGCCGTTGGTCACCTGGGCGGCCAGGGGCATGAGGAGGCAGCGGTGATCAACCGAACCAGCGCAGGGATCGTTGCAACAGTGCTGGCTCACGCAAACGGCAGGCATGTGCTGTCGCTGGTGCCTGCGGGCGACCGCAGCCATGCCTCGGTGACGCGCGGTGCCAAACTCGCGGGTGTGCAGGTGAATGAAGTTTACGACCTCGCTGGTGTTGAGGCGGCATTGGCGGCGGAAGCGCCTGCGCTGATGGTGATCACTCCGGTCACCTCGGAGCTAGCCATGCTGCCCGACTGTCTGATCCGTGCCGCTGCCGCGGCAGGCAAGGCGGCGGGCTGTGTAGTCTTTATGGATGACGCCTACGGCGCGCGGTTCCGGCCTGTCTTGCATGGCGGCGGTGCGTCGCTGTCGTTCGGGGCGGATCTGGTCATCACCAATGCCGACAAAGCGGGGCTTTCGGGTCCGCGCGCAGGGGTTCTTTGCGGTGATCCGGCGGTGCTGGTGCCGGTGCAGGCCAAGGCTAGCGAGCTGGGCATGGAAGCGCGTGCGCCGGTGGCTGTTGGGGCGATGCGCAGCCTGCAGGCTTTCACCCCGGATCTGCTGCTCCAAGAGGCAAAAGATGGCCGGGACCTGGCGGCGGCGCTGGAGGCGGCGCTTGGCACAGAGCGGGTCAGCCGCTCGGCGCTGGGGGCGAAGATTGATGAGCAGGACGCGATGGCGATCGTGCTGGAGATGGCAGGCAAACCCTCTGCAGCGCGGGTGCCTGCCGAGGTCACGGCTGCCGTGGGCATGCTGATGCTGCGCGAAAAAGGCATTGTCACTGTGAACACCCACGGCCAGCCCGGCGGCCGGGTTTCGATCCGGCTGAAGCCGACCTCCGGCGCGGTAGCGCGGGCAGGCGGCGCGGCGGCAGTGGCAGAATGCCTGGTTGCGGCGCTTAGGGAGGTTGCGGCGCATCTGGACGATGCGGCGTGGTTTGCAAACCTGCTGTTCGGGGAGGGATGAGATGGCGGACAGGGACTTGATCACCCGGCTCGACAACCGTCTGGACCAGCTGGTGAATATCGACATGGGTGAGCGCGGCGTCGAGCATCTGTTCGATGCCGCCCGCGGACTGCAGGGCGGCTCTCTGGTGGGTGCCGCGGCGAATGCGCTGATGGCGGTGCCCGAAGGTGGCACCGTGGTGCTTACCACCGGTTCCGTGTCGCGCGCCTGGATAACGCCTGATCTAGGCGAAAACGATGGTCCCTCCGGCGCTGCTGCGATTGCCCGGGCGCTGGTGCTGGCGCGCAATGCCACCTGCGTGATGCTGTGCGAGGAAACGCTTTTGCCTGCGATCCGCAATACCTGCCAGGCAGCGGGGCTGTTTCCGGTAACGCTGGAGCAGGCGGCGATTGCGCGCGAAGACAAGAGCCTCGCCACAATCGTGATTCTGCCTTATGCCACCGAGGATGAAGCCGGCCAGGCGCAAGCCGTCCAGATGCTGGGCGAGCTGAAACCTGACCTGCTGTTCTCAACCGAACGGGTCGGGCGCAATGAATACGGCTTCTACCACTCGATGAAGGGCATCGACTACGGCATGGGCCGGGCGCGGGTGGACTTTCTGTTCGGCGAGGCCTTGGCCCGCGGCATCCCCGTGGTCGCGGTCGGCGACGGCGGCAATGAGATCGGCATGGGCAAGGTGGCGGACCATGTGAAGGCACATGTGCCTTACGGCGATACCTGCCAATGCGGCTGCGGCGGCGGCATCGGCGCCGTCACCAGCTGCGACGTGCTGGTCACCGCCGCCTGCTCCAACTGGGGCTGCACCGCGATTGCCGCGGCCATGGCCGCCCGCGCGGGCAACGCCAAGCTGCTGCACACCCCCGAACGCGAGGCGCTGCTTCTGGACACCATGGTGGCCAGCGGCCTCATCAACTCCACGCATGGGATCGTCGACGACAGCGTCGACGGCTTCCCCCGGCAAAGCCATCTTGCGGTGGTCGAGCTCTGCCGAACTATCGTGGTCCGCGCGCTCTGACCTCTAACTAGGCCCACAGGACATGATCCAAGACAACCCCGCCCTCATCGGCGTCATGACGGGCCGCGACACTGGTCAACAGTAAGTAATTGGTTTGGGCCGTTGTTGTTTCTTTCGGTCGGGCTTGGTACCCTCCGCCTTGCAACTCTTATTTCTTGCGCGAAGCGGACACGCTGAATTGTCCCGGGCTCGCCTACAGTAAATCCAGGTAACTGGCTTGTAGTAGAAATCAAAATGGGTGATCTCAGCAAATGCCAGCTCCTCATTCTAATTTGTCAACTTTTCGACAAACTGAGTTGAGCAAATCGCTGTAGAGGCCGACTTGCCGTAAATGGTGAGAGAGGGAGCGGGCAGTGCATGCTCCCCAATGGCTTTCAGGCGGACGGAGGGCGCTTGGGGCTCAGGTCTCCCGGCACATGAGGCGGCATTCGCGAGGTGGGCTGTGGGGTGGACTATAGTTGTTTTGAATCTTTTAGATAATTGAAATATATGTTGAATTTTGAATCTTCCGGTGCCCTGTAGGAACCGGCTTTCTGTTACCCTGCTTCTGCCTTGATCTGCCGGGCGACGCGCGTCCGGAAACGCATGGCGCCGGCATCCAGGCCGAGGTTGATATAGGGCGTCTTGCGCTTTGCCATACCGGTTTGCACGTATTCCAGAACGTCCTTGTCTTCTGTAAAGGCCATGATCGCGCCTTCGAACATGCGCTTGGACAACTCTGTGTCATCTGCATGCATATTCCGGTGCTGGAACCAGAAGTAGCGGGAGTTTTCCTGGTCCACCGGAGTGATAAAGTTATAGGAGATGTTCACAAAGGCACTGGGCGAAAGCGGCATGTCTTTGCCGCCTTGGCCCTTGGGCGCATAGACAGACATGTTGATCGCGGCGGAGGGCAGGCGGCATTCGTAGTGCTGCTTGCGGTCGCAAGTCGGACCAAAAGGCAGCATCGGCTGGTAATAGGGCGGCGGCGTCTCATCCAGCACCCAGCGCGAGACGATGACGCCGTCTTCGGTTTCCTCCAGATCCAGCGGGCGGTTGTCGGTGCCGGCTCCGGCGAACGAGGTCAGATGCACCCAGGCGACATGGCTGGGGTCCAGCAGGTTATCAGTGATGTAAAGATAGTGGCAGGCCATCTCCATCGCGCCCGTCTGCGTCTTACCCCAATCGGGGTTCTCAAAGTTCGGAATGTCGATGATTTTATCACCGTCTGCCTGTTCCGGCTCGCCCATCCACAGCCACAGGAAGCCCCAGCGGTCCTCGGCGGGGTAGGAATGCACCGCGGCGCGGCGCGGGGGATTGTCGAGCTGGGTTGGCGCAATCACGCATTCGCCGCTGCAGTCAAATGTCAGACCGTGATAGCCGCACACCACATGGTCGCCCTCGATCGTGCCGCGCGACAACGGCAGTTTGCGGTGCGGGCAGGCGTCCTCCAGCGCAATCGCCTTGCCTTGGGTGTCGCGGTAGATCACGATTTGCTCTTCCAGCATAGTAAGCGCGGTCAGCTCGCGCCCGAAATCTTCGCTTCGCCCCGCCACATACCAGCAGTTGCGCAGATAGCCTTCGCCGCCGATCAGATCCGGTCTCATAGCTGCCTCTTATTCCGAGAATACATCAAAGGCCCTCAGCGCCTTGGCGCTGTAGGCATAAGAAGGGCCGCCGCCCATGTAGGTCGCCATGGCCAGCGCCTCGCACAGTTCCGCCCGGGTGGCGCCAAGGCGCACAAGCGAGCGGACGTGGAAGCCGATGCAGCTGTCGCAGCGGGTGGCGATGGCGATGCCCAGGGCCATGAACTCTTTGGTCTTTTCGCTCAGCGCCCCGTCTTTCTTGGCGGCTTGCCCCATAATGCCGAAGCCGCGCACGGTGTCCGGGACTTCCTTGGAGAAGGTGCCGATATTGGCCTCGGTCTCGGCCATGAAGTCTTTCCAGTCCATGTCTTTCTCTCCTCAGCCTCTTTCGTCCGATCCCATCCGGCGCTCCAGCCAGCGCACGCCCGCGCTGATGATCAGAACCAGCACCAGATATTCGAGGATCAGCAGAGTGTAGATTTCCAGCGGGCGGTATTCGCTCACCACCAACTCATTAGCGCGCCGGGTCAGCTCTTGCATGCCGATGACCGAGGCAAAAGCGCTCATCTTGACGATGTAGATGAACTGGTTGGCCAAGGGCGGCAGGATGCGGCGGATCGCCTGAGGCAGGATCACATAGCGCATCGTCTGCAGGTAATTGAGGCCTATGGTCTGGGCGGCTTCGGTCTGGCCCTTGGCAATCGACTGGATGCCGGCGCGGTAGATTTCCGCGGTAAAGGCGCTGTCCGACAGGGCCAATGTGATGATGGCGCCCCAGAACGGGTCGATCGGCACATTCATGCCCATTTCGCGGAAGATGATCGGCAGGCCGTAGAACACCCAGAACAGCATCGGCAGCAGCGGGATCGAGCGAATAAACTCTACATAAATGCGGTTCACCATTCGCCAGCCGCGGCTTTTTGCGAGGCCGGGCAGGGCGATCACCAGACCCAGAGCGATGGAGATCGCTGCCGCGATCACCGAGATCAGAATGGTGTCGCCCATCCCGGAGATCAGGAACTTCACATTCACCCAGCCGCTGGGAGTCAGCGGGTTGATGACATACCAGCCCCAGGTCGAGGAACTGGAACAGCCCGCAAGCGCCAGAAAGGGCAGAAGAAGGATCAGGGTCTTTTTCATGGCAAGGGCCTTCCGGTCAGTGCTGCAGGATCTGCGACAGGAATTTCTGGCAGCGCGGAGAGCGGGGGGAGCCGAAGAATTCCTCCGGCGGACCCTGTTCGACGATTTCGCCCGCATCCATGAACACCATCTGGTCGGCCACTTTGCGTGCAAAACCCATTTCGTGGGTCACAACCACCATGGTCATGCCTTCCTCGGCCAACTCCACCATCACATCCAGCACTTCCGAAATCATTTCCGGGTCTAAGGCTGAGGTTGGTTCGTCGAACAGCAGCACCTTTGGCTCCATGCACAGCGAGCGTGCAATAGCCACCCGCTGCTGCTGTCCGCCCGACAACTGGCCGGGACGCTTGTTTGCCTGGTCGGGGATGTGCACCCGTTCAAGGTAGTGCATCGCCTTGGCTTCAGCCTCGGGCTTGGACATGCCGCGCGCCTTGATGGGCCCCAGCGTCAGGTTCTCCAGCACCGTCAGATGCGGGAACAGGTTGAACTGCTGGAACACCATGCCAACCTCCGAGCGGATCGCGGCCACCGACTGCGGGTCGTTGGTCAGCTCGATCCCGTCGACCCGGATGCTGCCCTTCTGATGCTCCTCCAGCCGGTTGATGCAGCGCACGACGGTGGACTTGCCGGAACCGGACGGACCGCAGATCACAACCTTTTCACCGGATCGGATCGACAGATTGATGTCCTTCAGCACATGAAACGTGCCATACCATTTGTTCACACCGGCCAGCTCGATGGCTGTAACGGCGGCGTCTGCGGGCTGCGGCTGGGTGGTCCCTGGCATATTTTTCTTCCCAAGAAAAATTTTTCTTGAGATTAACTACCGGTCTGCCGTTAAATCAAGCATCAAATCTGCTACTTTTTCTAGGCAACCAAAAAACGCACCAACGGGAGACAACTATGAAACGCTTTATCAAGGCTGTGGCGGCCGCGGCAGTGACAGTGGCGCTGGCGGGGGCCGTGCAGGCGCAATCCGCCTTGAACGAGATCCTGGACAGCGGCGTGCTGAAGGTTGGCACGACCGGCGACTGGAACCCGATGACGCTGCGTGATCCAGCGACCAACAGCTACAAGGGTTATGACATCGACATCATGGCCGAGCTGGCCAAGGACTTGGGTGTCGAGGTGGAATTTGTGCCCACGGACTGGAAAACTCTGGTCAACGGCGTGGTTGCGGGCAAGTACCACATTACCGGCTCGGCCTCAATCTCGCCGCCTCGGATGAAAGTTGCGGGCTTCTCCGACAGCTATATCGCGGTGGAGATCTTCCCTTTCACCACCAAGGATAAGGCTGGAAATTTCTCGGGCTATGACTCGATCAACCAGCCGGGGGTGAAGGTGGCGACTACCCTGGGCACGACGTTTGAAAAACTAGTGCGCGAATGGTTCCCGAACGCCGACATCAAGGTGGTCGAGGCCCCCGCGCGTGGTTTTCAGGAAGTGCTGGCAGGCCGTGCGGATGTGTTCATTACCTCCAACATCGAAGGCTCCACCCTTGAAGCGAAATTCCCGGTGACCCGCGTTCCGGACACTGGCCCGCGTGCGCCGTCGCCGATTGCGATGCTGCTGCCGCAGGATGACCAAGTCTGGATCAACTACGTAAACAACTGGGTCAAGGTGAAGAAGGCAAAAGGCTTCTTTGAAGCCAACCGCGAGAAATGGGGGTTGTAACGTCTTCGGGCGCAGCCCCTTCTGGGTGCGCCTTCAAACCTCGCTGGTTTCGGCCTTGGAGACCATGGTGATGAAGCTCACTTTATCTGTCTTCAGCTCAACAGGCCCGTGCGCGTTGCTGCTGTCAAAGCTGATACTGTCGCCGGGTTTCATATGATAAGTGGCATCGCCGCATTGGAACACCATCTCACCGCTGGTGATATGCATGAACTCCAATCCCCGGTGGCGGTAAAGCGGCCGCTGCTTCAGCGGCTGCTCAAGCGTCACGGCGTAGCTTTCAAAGCTTACGTGGCTGGATTCGGCGCGGCCGATCATCTTGTATGTATGGCCAAAGCCGCTGCCGAGCCGCTGCACTGTCATGCCTTCGCCCGCGGCGACAAAGGACACGTCCGAATGCTCTACCGTTCCGGCAAAGAAGTTGATCAGCGGCGCGCCGATGCCGCCGGCCAGGGCCTCGAGCGTTGACAGCGAGGCCGAGACCTGGCCGCGCTCGATCTTGGAGATCATTGCGGTTGAAACGCCTGAGCGTTCCGACAGTCCGGCCAGCGTCAGCCCCGCCAGCATCCGGTGAGTCTTGACCGCGGCGCCAACCAACTGGTCCAGCGCGGGCTTTTTGATTTCAGAGGGCGGTGAATCTTCCATTGCCACAGACTAAGCCGCCCGCGGCCAAAGGAAAAGCAGCCAGGGGCTTTGCACTGGGAAAAGACAGGAGAAAGAAATGCAGCTTGCTCATATGACCTGGCTGCAGGTTGAGACTTGCCTGTGCGAGGGCGCGGCGGTGATGGTGCCGGTAGGCTCAACCGAGCAGCACGGGCCGATGGGGATGATCGGCACCGACACGATCTGTGCCGAGGCAGTGGCGCTGCGGGCGGCGGAGCTGTGCGATGCCGTCGTAGCGCCTGCGCTGGCCTATACTCCGGCGCCGTTCAACACTGCCTTTCCCGG
>JBFOLS010000382.1:0-2303 GCA_040830225.1 Leisingera sp. | reverse complement strand
TGGAGGCCGGTCAGCCGGAAGCCAAGGAGCTGAACCGCCGTCTGGCGGAGCGGGGCCGGGCGCACCCGCTGGAGCTTTGACACAAGTTTCAGGCCATTGTCCCCGCGGGGACAGCGGTCTGTTTTGGCCGGCAGGGGAGGGCCGGCCAATCTAATTTCCAAAGGGAGAAAACCAATGATCCCCAGCAAAATGGCAGCGGTCCTGCTGACCGGCCACGGCGGAATCGAGAAGCTGGACTACCGCACCGACGTTGACGTGCCGCATCCCGGCCCCGGCGAGGTGCTGATCCGCGTTGCCGCAGCAGGCATCAACAACACCGACATCAACACACGCATCGGCTGGTACTCCAAGGCTGTTGATGCCGACACCAACGCCGGCGGTGCCGCGGGTTTTGACAGCGTCAACGATGACGACGCCAGTTGGTCCGGCAAACCGCTGGAATTCCCACGCATTCAAGGTGCCGACGCTTGCGGCCACATCGCATCGGTAGGGGAGGGCGTGGACGCCTCCCGCATCGGCGAACGCGTGCTGGTGCGCAACATGTTAAGAACCTATGTGGACTACCGCCCTTACGAATGCTGGACTTTCGGCAGCGAATGCGACGGCGGGTTTGCACAGTTTGCCATAGCACCTGCGCAGGAAACCCATGCGGTGAACTGCGATTGGTCCGATGCGGAACTGGCGTCGATCCCCTGCGCCTATTCCACGGCAGAGAATATGCTGCACCGGGTTGGCCTAGGCGCCGAAACCGTTCTGATCTCGGGCGCCTCGGGTGGGGTTGGATCGGCGGCTGTGCAACTGGCCAAACGCCGCGGTGCCACCGTGATTGCGCTCTCTTCTGCCGCCAAGGCGGATGAAGTTCTGGCGCTTGGGGCTGACCGCGTGGTCGACCGCAACGCTGACCTGATGAAGGAACTCGGCGAAGGTTCCATCGACGTTGTCGTCGATCTGGTGGCCGGCCCGCAGTGGCCCTCTTTTCTGGACGTTTTACGGCGCGGCGGGCGCTATACCACTGCCGGCGCCATTGCCGGGCCGATCAGCGAGATCGATGTGCGCACGCTTTACCTCAAGGACCTGACCTTGATGGGTTGCACCTTCCAGGAGGATGAGGTGTTTGCGAACCTGATCACTTACATTGAGGCCGGGGAAATCCGCCCGCTGGTCGCCAAGACATATCCGCTGAGCGAGATTGCCACCGCGCAGGAGGACTTCCTGAGCAAGAAGCATACCGGCAAGCTGGTGCTGATGATTCCGGACGTGACGCCATGAAGATCAAGAAGATCGAGCTGTTTCAACTGGATCTGCCTTACTCGGGTGGCGTCTATATGCTGTCAGGCGGGCGCGAGTACCGCAGCTTTGATGCGTCTTTCGTGCGCATTACCACTGACACCGGACTGGAAGGCTGGGGCGAGAGCACGCCGTTCGGCTCCACCTATATTGCGTCCCACGCTTTGGGCACCCGTGCCGGGATTTCCGAGATTGCGCCTTACCTCCTAGGCCGGGATCCGCGGCAGATGGACCGGATCAACGAGGCGATGGATGAGGCGCTGGTGGGCCACAACCACGCCAAGTCGGCCATCGACCTGGCCTGCTGGGATCTGTTTGGCAAGTCGGTGAACATGCCGGTTTGCGAGTTGCTGGGCGGTTCCACCGGCAAGCGCCTGCCGGTGATCTCCTCTATCTACGCAGGCACGCCGGAAGACATGCGAGCCCGCGTGGCGCAGCACCGCGAGATGGGGTATCTGGGCCATTCAGTGAAAATCGGCGCGATGGACAGCGAAGGCGGTCCGGCATTGGACGCCGAGCGCATCCGCGCCTCGCTGGCCGACCGGCAGCCGGGGGAGTTCTTTCTGGTCGACGCCAACGGCGGGCTGACGCCGGAAACTGCGCTCAGGATGCTGCGGATGCTGCCTGAGGGGCTGGATTTCGTGCTGGAGGCGCCCTGCAAGACCTGGCGCGAGACGATGTCGCTGCGCAAGCGCTGCTACGTGCCGATCATCCTGGATGAACTGGTGCAGCAGGACGAGGACATTGCGCTGATGCTGGCGGAGGATGTGGCAGATGGCATCGGCCTCAAAATCTCCAAGGCCGGCGGGCTGACCCACGGGCGGCGGCAGCGGGACATGTGCCTGGCTTCCGGTGCCACTGTCAGCGTGCAGGACACGGTTGGCTCGGTGGTGGCGTTCTCGGCCATTGCGCATCTGGGCGCCACGGTGCCGGAACGCTCTTTGCGCTGCATTCTGGATTGCCGCGATATGGTGACGCTGAAGACGGCGGAGTTTGACGCGCCGGTGCGGGACGGC
>JBFOLS010000381.1:0-4202 GCA_040830225.1 Leisingera sp. | reverse complement strand
GTTCCAGATCGCGGAACTCGTGGGCGAAAGCGCGTTCCTGCACCGTGCGGGCAGCATGCAGTATTGTCAGCGGGCGCTGATGGCGGGTTCGCCGCCCTTCTCGTACAGCGTGCCGGGCCATGGCGATAATCGGCGTGATGCCGACACCGCCGGCGATCAGCACCGCCGGGCGGGTTTGTGAGGCATCCAGGAAGAACGCGCCGCGCGGGGCCTTTGCCTCGATGACCGACCCTGCTTGTACATGCTCGTGCAGGAAGCGGGACATGGAGCCTTTGTCTTCGCGCTTGACGGAAATTCGGTAGTGCGCCTCTCCGGGTGCGGAGGAGACTGTATAGGTGCGCACCAGCGGTTTTTCCGCGCCGGGCGGTGTTGCCCGCAGCGTCAGGAATTGGCCAGCTTCATGCGGCAGCAGCGGGCCGCCGTCTTCAGGGTCCAGATAGAACGACCGGATAGTGCTGCTTTCTGCTTCGGTCCGGGCAATCCGGTAATTGCGCCAGCTATTGCGCTGTTCTTCCAGTCTGGCGCGTGCGTCCGCTTCGGCCCAGGTGTCCGTCATTAGAGAATTGGGGGAAAATGCGCCCCGGTCCGCGCGGAAAGGCAGGGCATTCTCCAGCCAGGCGCCGTGGCGCAGAGTGAACCGCCAGCCGCGCTCGGCGCCTTGGAAGGCGGTCACTTCCGGGTGGCTTTCTTCCAGCAGCTCGACGGTGCCGGTCATCAGCAGCAGGCTGCCGGTGCTGAAATCGGCAAAGGCCAGGCCGGCGCGCGGGTTCAGCAGGAAGTTTCCAAGTGTGTTGAAGTGGTTGTTGCCGGGGAAATCGGGAATGGTCAGGGTGTTGCCGTCCACGCGGACAAACCCGGGCCGCCCGCCCCGGTGCGAGACGTCCACGCCTTCGCGTTCGGGGTGATCCGCGGCGGGTACATGGCTAGCGACAAAGAACATGTCCGCCGCTGAGATCAGCGAAATTTGGGTGCGGTTTAGCTCATCGAAATGCTTTGCTGCCTTGGGAGGTTCAACAGCAGGATATTCCAGACCCCGCAGCTGTATGTACTGCGGGCAATTGCCGAAGGACTGGTCCACCCGCATGGTGAAGCTGCCGGAATCCAGTGCGCTGACCCGGCCATTGACCCGGTTTCGGCGACGGGTGTGGAGCTCGATTCCGAGGATCCCAAGCGGGGTGCCGCCCCGGATCGCGTTCCGTACCGGATCATCGGCAACACTGTTAAGCGTGACTTGCAAATGCCGGTCGTCGGGGCTTGCGGCAAAGCCGGGGGGGCCGCTCAGCAGGCTTGCCCAAGGCCAGCCTTCGCTGTCCACGGCACCAACAGCCAGGAATGGGAGCTGGGCATAAAACTCTCGGTGCTGGTCCGGCATGAAGGGGCGGATTACCCGGCGCGCAAAGGTTTCCATTGCCTCGCGCTTGCCTGCGCGGCGCTGCATTTCCTGTTCGCCTTCGTGAAAGGGGGATGGGCCGTTTGCATCAAGGGGAGTCATGAAAACCTCCTGGTATCTTGAGGGAACGCGGCGGCCCTGACCGGCCCGCCGTTTTTGGTATCAGGCCGCCAGGCCAACCTTGGTGGCGGGCATCGGCTTGAACCCTTTCAGGCCTTCAATGCTGGCAAGAAGGGCCCGCACATTCGGATAAGGCTCCAGCGAAATGCCGCCCTCCGGCGCGTGGGCAACATAGGAATAGACCGCCACATCGGCGATTGTCGGCGCATCGCCAACCAGGAAGCTGCGTCCCTCCATATGGGCGTCGATCTTGCCAAGAACACGGGCGGCGACGTTTGCGCAGAATTCGGCGTCCAGCGGCGCGTTGAAGACATTGATCAGCCGCGCGGCCGCCGGGCCAAAGGCAATTTCACCTGCTGCCAGAGTGAGGAACTTCTGCACCTCTGATTCCTGAACCGGGTCGGATGGCAGCCAGGACGGCGCATACTTGCGGGCCAGGTAGACCAGGATGGCATTGGAGTCGCTGATGACAGTGCTGCCGTCTTCGACTACCGGCACCTGGCCGGCAGGATTCAGTGCCAGGAAAGGCGGCTGTTTGTGCTCGCCTGCGGCGAGGTCGACGGTAATCACCTCATGGGCGATTCCGGTGAGGCTGGCGAAAAGCTCCACCCGGTGGGAGTGGCCGGAAAGGGGGAAGCCGTGAATGCGGATCGTATTGGACATGATGGGGTTCCTTCTGTTTGGCATCTGCCTGGGTTCTTGAAGACACTTGGAAGCTACGCGACAGAGGGGTCGGAGATAATATTCCCATTTGGAGAATAAATATGTACAAGATGTACATAATGAGAGGGCGAGGAGGCTGAATGGACAAGCTGGACTGCATGCGGACCTTTGCTGCTGTAGCGGTGCAAAGCTCTTTTACCGGCGGTGCCCGGCAGCTGGGGATCAGCACCAAACTGGCCAGCAAATATGTCGCCCGGCTGGAAGAGCAGTTGGGCGCGCAGCTGCTGAACCGGACTACCCGCAAGGTGACTCTGACCGACACGGGGCGCGCCTATCTGGACCGGTGCCTGCCGCTGCTGGATCAATTTGATGAATTGGAGGATGTGGTTCAGCTGCGTCAGAAAGAGCTGGCCGGCCCGGTCCGTATCACCGCGCCCACGGGTTTTGGCAGCCGCGAGCTGGTCGAAGCACTGCAGCCGTTCCAACTGGCGCACCCTAAAGTGGAAATCGAGCTGGTTCTCTCCGACCGCCACTTGCCGATCCTTGAGGAAGGCGTGGACTTGGCCGTCCGCTTCGGAGCGCTCAGGGATTCAACGCTGGTGGCACGTAAACTCTGTGATATGCGGTTGGTGGTCGTGGCTGCGCCGGGCTATCTGGCGGCACAGGGCGAGCCGTCCGAGCCGGAAGCGCTGTCGACACACAATTGCCTTCTGCAAATGACCTCGCCTCAGCCGGATGTGTGGGCCTTCGGAACTAGTGAGCTGAAAACGGTCAGCGTAGGCGGCAGCTTCAGGGCCAACTCGCCGCGCGCGGTGGCGTATATGGCCGCCAACGGCCTCGGAATTGCCCGCTGCCCGCATTACACGGCGCGCCCGTTTCTAGAGGACGGACGGCTGCAGGTGCTGTTTGCGGAACAGGAAACCGGACCCATCACGCTTTATGCAGTCTATCCGCCGAGCCGGCATCTGACCGCGCGAATCCGGGCTTTGATCAACCATCTGGCCGCATATTTCGGGTCAGGCTAAGGCCTCCCCTTCACAACGTGGTCTGAAGAAAAACAGCATATTTTCAAAGGGCTGAGAGACTTTTCCTTTTCCCTGGGTCCAAATGCCCCGGGGAGCGCAAAGGGCCGACCCCTCGTTCCTGCCGCTGCTGCCTGACCAGTATTTTCGCGGATGCAGAGGCAAAGGGCAGCAATTCTGCCCTATATATTTTAATCTTGAAATATATATCCAAGCCTGCGTAGGCTCTGTTCAAGGACGGCACTAGACCGGCCAGAAGATGCGGACTGCCGCCGGGCTTGGCTTCTGCTGCCGCCGCGGTATTGTCGCAAGCATTTGATCAAGAATCCCGGCCGCAGGCCGGGGTACATACTGGGAGGATACGACGTTATGAAAACCATTCGGATGCTCGCCATGGCGGCTGCGGTTCCGGCGCTGGCGGCTGCGGCCCAGGCTGACACCAAGATCGGCATGATCACCACTTTGTCCGGCGGCGGCGCGGGGCTGGGTGTGGATGTGCGCGACGGCTTCATGCTGGCGGTTGAGCAGGACGGGCGCGAGGGTGTCGAAGTGGTGATCGAAGACGATCAGCGCAAGCCCGACGCTGCTGTGCAAATTGCAGACCGGATGATCCAGTCCGAGAAAGTTGATATTCTCACCGGCATCATCTGGTCCAATCTGGCGATGGCCGTGGTGCCGGCCGCGACCGCTCAGGGCGTGTTTTATCTTTCGCCAAACGCAGGCCCCTCGGCTCTGGCCGGCAAGCGCTGTCACCCGAACTACTTCAACGTTGCCTGGCAGAACGACAACCTGCACGAGGCCGCCGGCGCCTATGCCAATGAGGCGGGGCTGAAGAACAGCTTTATCCTGGCGCCGAACTATCCCGCGGGCAAGGATGCGCTGACCGGATACAAAGCTGGGCCAGACTGATTATGCGGCTGAGATTGCCCAGATCCGGGCGTCCGGCGCCGACTCGGTCTACTTCTTCCTGCCCGGCGGCATGGGGATTTCCTTCCTGAAGCAATATG
>JBFOLS010000380.1:0-5319 GCA_040830225.1 Leisingera sp. | reverse complement strand
TTGACCTTTTCCTGTGCTTTGCCGTCGATCAGTTCGAACTTGAAAGCCTCGGTACGGACCCAGCCGCGCTCCGAGCGGTCGGGGTGGTCAAAGACCTGGCGGGCGGCGATGCGGCCCTCCAGCAGTTTGCGCGGAATGTTGAGGCGGGTTTCCTCAATCAGCTCGCGGATGGCGGCTTCTTGCGCGGTTTCCTTCTGCAGGTGTCCGCCGGGCAGGGCATAGAGCCCCTTTCCGGGAGCCTGGCCGCGTTCGACCAGCAGGATGTGGCCGTTCTGAACCACAACCGCATCGGCGCAGTCGGCAGGGATCTCGTGGCCGAAGCTGGCGACCGCGCGGGCATATTTGGTGCGGTAAGCGGCATTGTACTTGGCCTCGGTGGTGATCTGGGCAACGGCTTCCGGGGATTTGCCCATCCAGGCGAGTACTTGGTTGGTTTCGAAATTGCCGAAACGCTGCTGCATCTCCTCAACCGGGGTCTGCTCCAGGAACAGGGCGGCGCGCATGTCTGTGGCGTTGATCACCTCGGTTCCGTTGCTTTCGGCTTCGACCGCCGCGGCGGTGAATTCGGGGAACCAGCGCAGGTATTTGCTGCTCTCGTCCTTGTCGTGGCCGACCAGCACGATCTTCACCTTTTCGCGGTCGAAGCCGCGGTTGCGCAGGTGCAGGTCGACTGCGGTGCGCACGTTGCCGGCCCAGGTCTTGTCGTCATAAAGCGTGTCGACCAGCGGCAGGCAGGTGACCGGCGCATCAAGCCCCGCGGCCTTCAGCGCTGCGGTGATGAAACCGGCCCGTTCGGACCATTTGAACGCGTTCTTCTCGGACCGGGGGCGGAAAGCGGACCCGATCAGGACAAGCGTTTCGTCTGAGATGGAAAAAGCATGCTGGAACAGCTTCCGGTGGCCTTTGTGAAAAGGCTGAAAGCGTCCGATGATCACTGACAGGGTGACCTCAGTCATAGCGCGACCTCCGCGTTATCTAATTTGGGCGCAAGACCTCCTTGCGTGTCTTTTGGGTAGTCCAGGGGCGGGGAGGTTGTCAAGCACAGCAGGCAAACGGGTGGAAAAGTTCATTGTTTTCCATGGATTGTGGTTTCCGAGATAGATCAATGGCTCCCGCGCTGCCATTCAAGGAAAGCGTTGAACAGCTGCTGCTGGGTGCTGATTCCAAGCTTGGCATAGGCGTTCTTGCGGTGGGTTTTGACTGTTGGCAGCGCGATGCCCAGGGTCAGGCTGATGGACAGGCTGGAGTGGCCTTTGAGGATCATCTGCACTACCTCGGCCTCGCGCGGGGAGAGGGTGGTGCGGGCGAAATCCTTCAGCGTGCGGCCCGGCGCCACGGGACGTTCGCTGGCGGGCAGGCTGGCAGGCTGGCGGGACCAGAACTGACGGAAGGCGGCAGCAAACAGCGGCAGGTAGGGGCGCAGGCGCTCCAGCAGATCATCCGGAAAACCGCCTTGGGCGGCGGGGCGGGCAAAACTGATTTCGCCCATGGCGCCATCGGGGAGTTCCACCAGCAGCGTGAGTTCTACAAGGCCCGCAGGCCAGCCGGGGGTGCGGTAGCCGATCTCCTCGCCGTCCTCGACCAGAATGCCGGGGGTCTCCGGCGCCGGATTCCAGTTGTCGGGCGCCAGGTCGGCCATCCGGTAGAGACCGGGCGCGAGCCCGTCGAGGAGAGCGTTATAGACCGGGTTCAGCAGGTAGGTGCTGGCCACATAGAGCTGCACGGCGTCTTTGGCAGCACCTGCGGGATAAGTGTCAGCCAGGTAGTGCGGGCGCTGGCCGGGGCGGTTCACCACGCAGAAGGCCCCGGTGAAGGGCAGCAGGGGGCAGGCGGCGGCAATCAAGTCCGGCGCGCCGCCGCACCCGTCGATGACGCTGGCCAGCGCGGTGTTTGCCGCCTCGATGTCTGTGCCTTGGAATGCCACATGATCCTCCTGGTCTCGGCGGCATAGCATGGGGCGGACGCAGGTGCATCATCCTTGGGGATGATGGTGCGGTTTGCGGGGGCAGCCTAGGGTCGCGGGCAAAGAAGGAATTTGACGATGACGACACCCCCGATTGTTTTGGATGCCGAGGCCGTGGCGCGGCTGCTGCCTCAGGTCGATGTGCTGCAGGAAATGCGGGCGCTGTTTGCCGAACTGGGCCGCGGCCAGGCGGTGCAGCCTGCGCAAACGCTGACGCTGTTTCCCGAAGGGCAGGGGGATTTCATAACCTATCTGGGTACCGGTGGCGGTTCTTTCGGCGCCAAGCTGTCGCCCTATCTGGTGCGCGAGGGCGGGCCGGTGATCACCGCCTGG
This sequence comes from Leisingera sp., assembly GCA_040830225.1. Classification (GTDB taxonomy): domain Bacteria; phylum Pseudomonadota; class Alphaproteobacteria; order Rhodobacterales; family Rhodobacteraceae; genus Leisingera. The sequence goes on along the minus strand of JBFOLS010000380.1, from coordinate 3,023 downwards.
ACGGTGCTGATGTCGATGGAAACGGGCCAGCCGCTGATGCTGTGCGATTCCGGGCTGCTGACCACCGAGCGCACCGCTGCAACCACGGCCTTGGCGGTGGACCTGCTGGTAGGCGAGGGGGCTGCGCGGGTTGCCACCATCGGTTCCGGAGCTGTGGCGCAGGCGCATTGGCGGCATGTGCAGGGCCTGCGGGACTGGCAGGAGGTGCGGGTGCACTCGCCGGGGCTGGGCGCCGATGAGGACAAGCAGTCCGCGTGGCTTGGGATTTGCCCGGAGGTTGCTTTTGCCGCAAGCGCCGAAGAAGCCGCGCGGGAGGCGGATGTGGTGATGCTGTGCACCTCGTCCGGCACGCCGGTTCTGGATACTGCAGCAGTGGCGCCCGGCGCGCTGGTCACCTCGATCAGCACCAATGCGGCCGAGGCACATGAGATCGCGCCGAAGTTTCTGGCCTCGGCGCAGGTCTACTGCGATTACCGCGAGACAACGCCTGCTTCTGCCGGTGAAATGGTTTTGGCGGCGCGGGATCACGGCTGGAGTGCGGATCAGGTCCGGGGTGATCTGGCGGGGCTGTCCACCGGGAGGTGCGAGAGACCTGAACCAGGGCGCCCGGTGTTCTTCCGGTCAATCGGGCTGGGGCTGGAAGACATCGCCATCGCCAATGCCATCTACCGCGCCGCAAGCGCTTGAAAGACAGGAGAGAGATCTATGCATATTGAACCCTTTGGCGTCGAGATCTGGATGAACGAGTGGGAGACCAAATGCGAATGGAACCTCGCCGAGACCTGTGTTGAGAGCCTGACAATCGAGGAGCTGCTGCAGCTGGCGGGGAGAAATTCCGCTGATCTGTCCGAGCTGCTAGCGATGAAAATGACCTATGGCGCCATCGAGGGCTCGGACCGGCTGCGCCACGCCATTGCGGCTCTGTACCAGGCGCAAAGCCCGGAAAACGTGATCGTCACCCATGGCACCATCGGCGCCAACATGCTGGTGCACAAAAGCCTGGTCGAACGCGGCGACCGTGTGGTGGCCGTGGTGCCGACCTATCAGCAGCACTACTCGATCCCGGCCAGCATCGGTGCGGATGTGCATCAGCTGCGCTTGCGCGAGGAGAACGGGTTTCTGCCCGATCTGGACGCTCTGCGGGCGCTGGTGACGCCGGAGACGAAGCTGATCGCGATTAACAACCCGAACAACCCGACCGGCGCGCTGATGGACAAGGCGATGCTGGAGGAGATCGCGGCGATTGCCCGTGATGCCGGCGCCTGGGTCCTGTGCGACGAGGTTTACCGCGGCACCGATCAGGATGGCGACGGGAAGACCGCCTCTATTGCAGATATCTATGAGAAGGGGATCTCCACCGCCGGTATGTCCAAAGCCTATTCCCTGGCCGGGCTTCGGCTCGGGTGGTTTGCAGCACCGCGGGAGGTGATCGAAGCAGTCTCAATTCACCGGGACTACGACACGATTTCGGTTGGCATGATCGACGATCACTTTGCAGCGCTGGCGCTGGAGAACCGGGAGGCCGTGCTGGCACGCAGCCAGCGGATCACCCGCGGCAACCTGGCGATCCTGGAAGCGTGGGTGGAACAGGAGCCGCGGATTTCTTGGGTGAAGCCTCGGTCCGGCACCACAGCGCTGCTGAAATACGACCTGCCAATGACCTCGCGGGAGTTCTGCGTGGCGCTGCTGCAGGAGACCGGGGTGATGTTCACGCCGGGCGAGGCGCTCGGCATGGAAGGCTATGTGCGCATCGGCTACGCCAACGGGCCGGAGGTCCTGAAGCAGGGGCTGGCCCTGGTGTCGGAATTCCTGGCCGCACAAGGGTAGCAGGACCCCGGCCGGGCGCTGGGGGAGCGTTACGGGTTTTCGGTCTAGGACTCGACGATCGTGGCCGCAGCGCTGGTCAGAGGCTGCAGCCAGCAGTATTCTGAAGATATGCAGGGCAGCTTGGTCATCGAAGGCGTGCTTAAGATCGTCAATCCCTTTGCCAGCTAGGGTGCAACTCCGGCTCCTGCAACGGGTTTGTTTCCTGTTTCTTCCTATTCCTGAACATCCCTGATTCTGCACCTCAGGCCTGCCGTTGTGCCGGTGTGGCTGCCGGAAACCGCTGGGGAGAAATACAATTTTTAGGCGAGTTTTTGGCCTCCTGCACCGATGCGGTGCGTTGGTGCCCCTTCTTAGACTGAACCTGTGCTGGCGCTTGCCGGCGTTCAATTGATGGGAGACACCAAATGACTGCTTATCTGAAGAAGATGCTGTCCCGCCTGCGCCGCGACGAGCGCGGGGTGACGCTGGTGGAATACGGCATTGCCATTGCCTTGGCGGTGACACTGGGCACTGCTGGACTGGCCACGCTGTCGGGCGAAGTTGGCGGCGCGCTGACTGCGGCCGGCAACGAGATGCCGGATCCCTAAGAATTGCCTATTGCCATGGCCCGCTGGATTTTACCTGCGGGCGGGCGTCCAAAGAATGCCGCGGCTGCAATGCGGCTGCGGCATCTTTCTTTTCACATTCACATGGGCTGACGCGGCCTGGCAAGCGGGCCCGGCTCAGAATTCAGCCGCCGCACGGAAAGGATTCATGACATGAATATATCCTCGCTCTTGAGCATGATCTCCGGGCTGGCGCTGGCAGGCGGCTCGGCTTATGTCGCCAAGGATTACATTGACGGCCAGAACGTCGCCCGCATTACGGAAGGGCCGGAACTGGTCGAGGTGGTGGTGGCCTCGCAGGACATTGCGTTCGGCGCAGCGATCACCGCGCAGTCGCTGACCACCATTGCCTGGCCTTCCGAGGCGCGGCCTGGCGGCACGTTTACCGCTTATGACACGCTGCTGCCGGATACCGGCAAGCCGCCGCGCCGGGCACGCCGGCCGATTGCACAGGGCGAATTGATCCGCGCCTCGCGGATTTCCAAGTTCGGCGAGAAGGTGACGATTGTGCAGACCCTGAGCCCGGACCACCGGGCGATGGCGATCAAGGTGAGCGCGGAAACCGCAGTGGGCGGTTTCGTGACCCCGGGC
>JBFOLS010000379.1:0-2251 GCA_040830225.1 Leisingera sp. | reverse complement strand
TTGGTCATCTTGCCAAGGATGGCAAGGATTTCACCGTCCCCGATGCTGCTTTCCTCGCCATCGGCGCGGGCCGCGATCTCGCGGTCCTTGATCGCCGCATTGATCAGCCGCAGGGTCGCCAGCCGGTCGGCGGCCTTGTCTTTCATCGCTTGCTTCAGGGCCTGATTGACCCGGGTGCGCGTATCCATGTGCAAAAGCATCCTCGTGGTTGCCGGACACCGATGGTTATCCAAAATGAGGCACCTGCGCAAGTTTACAGTAATTTTCCGGATCAGCCGCCGGCGTCGCCCCGCCGCCCCCTTGCAGGCTTGACCCGCATGGGCGCTCCCCTTACAAGCCCATGAATTTATCCCGCATGGAGACTCGCGCAATGGCCGCTTCCGCCCCGACCAAGCCCACAGCCTGCCTGGCGCTCGCCGATGGCACCGTCTTTTACGGCACCGGTTTCGGCGCCACCGGCGACACCGTGGCCGAGCTCTGCTTCAACACCGCGATGACCGGCTACCAGGAGATCATGACCGATCCTTCTTATGCCGGCCAGATCGTCACCTTCACCTTCCCTCATATCGGCAACACCGGCGTCACCCCCGAGGATGACGAGACCGGCGACCCCGTCGCGGCCGGCATGGTGGTAAAATGGGACCCGACCCTGGCCTCCAACTGGCGCGCCACCGAAGAGCTGAAGGACTGGCTCACCCGCACCGGCCGCATCGCCATCGGCGGCGTCGACACCCGCCGCCTGACCCGCGCGATCCGCCAGCAGGGCGCACCGCATGTCGCCCTCGCGCATGACCCCGAAGGCAACTTCGACGTCGAGGCGCTGGTCGCCAAGGCCCGTGAGTGGCAGGGGCTTGTCGGCCTGGATCTCGCCAAGGACGTGACCTGCGCCCAGAGCTACCGCTGGGACGAGATGCGCTGGGCCTGGCCGGACGGCTATTCGCGCCAGGAAGCGCCCAAACACAAAGTTGTGGCCCTCGACTATGGCGCCAAGCGCAACATCCTGCGCTGCCTGGCTTCGGCTGGCTGCGACGTGACCGTGCTGCCCGCCACTGCTACGGCTGAGGAAGTTCTGGCCCATAATCCCGACGGCGTGTTCCTGTCGAACGGCCCCGGCGACCCGGCAGCCACCGGTAAATATGCGGTGCCGATGATCCAGGAAGTGCTGAAAACCGATCTGCCGGTCTTCGGCATCTGCCTCGGCCATCAGATGCTGGCACTGGCGCTTGGCGCCAACACCGTCAAGATGAACCACGGCCACCACGGTGCCAACCACCCGGTCAAGGAACATTCCACCGGCAAGGTTGAGATCACCTCGATGAACCACGGCTTTGCGGTGGATGCGCAGACCCTGCCGGAAGGTGTCGAGGAATCGCATGTGTCGCTGTTTGACGGCTCGAACTGCGGCATCCGGGTCTCAGGCCGCCCGGTCTTCTCGGTGCAGCACCACCCCGAAGCCAGCCCCGGCCCGCAGGACAGCTTCTACCTGTTCGAACGCTTCGCGGACGCCATGGCCGAGCGTAAATCTGCGTAAAAAACACGTTAACCATGCTGCTCGGCGGCATGGTTAACAGCCTGTTTACCAATTCTTAAGCAGCTGCCGCCAGCCTGAGAACCTTACTTCTCACCTTGGCGGGACAGCGATGCATCCTGCGTTTCAGAAATCTCACGGCTCCCGGCAGCTGCCGCTCCGGGACCGCCCCGCTCCTGCGCCTGTGCCGGTTGACGGCGGCAGCATGATGAAAGCGCTGGTGCTGCGCCAGCACCAGAAGGCTGCGCTGGGACGGGTGCTGGTGGCCGAAGGGCTCGCCAGCGAGGGTCAGGTGCAGGAAACCCTTGCCCGGCAGTACCGGATGCCGCGCGCCGACCTGAGCGGACAGGTGGCCAACCCGCGGCTGCTGGCGCGAAAGCCAGCCCAATTCTGGCTGCGCCATTGCGCTCTGCCCTGGATGCAGCTGGGCCAGACAGTCACCGTCGCCATCGCCCACCCCGACCGGTTCGAAGAGCTGCAGCGCGAACTGCAGGAAACCTTCCCCGCCATTTCTCCTGTCCTGGCTTGCGAGGCGGAAATCACCGGGATTCTCACTACGCATTTCGGCCCTAAGCTCGTGCAGCAGGCCAGTTGCAGTGTCGTGCCCCGGCTCAGCTGCAGGACACTGCAGCCCGCAAGGGGCCGCGCGCTGCTGACCGCCTGCGCCTTGCCTGCGCTCTATTTGTCCTGGTCTGCCCCAGCCGCGGTATTCACCGCCTTCAG
>JBFOLS010000378.1:0-10165 GCA_040830225.1 Leisingera sp. | reverse complement strand
CGCCATGCACCAGGACGGCGCCATTTCCTATGTCGGCGCCCGGGATGAGCGCGCCGCGGGCCATATGGCCGATGCCTGGGCCCGGATGACAGGCAAGCCCGGCGTGGTGCTGGGGGCGCAGGCAGGGCCCGGCGTGGTCAATATCGTGACCGCCGTGGCCGAGGCACAGCTGGCCTATTCGCCCTTGGTGGTGATTGCCGGCGCCATCACCCGCGCCGACCAGTGCAAGGACACTTTCCAGGAGGTCGACCATGTGGCGCTGTTTGCGCCGATCTCGAAACGCTCGGTCATGGTCACCGACCCCTCGCGCCTGGCGCCGATGCTGGAGGACGCAATCCGGCTCGCCAACTCGGGCCGCCGCGGTCCCGTGGTGCTGCATGTGCCGCGCGACCTGTTTGCGGCTGAGGTGCCGGCCATCGACCCCGTGTCTGTGAACATCGCCCGCCCGGGGCCTGCCGCGCCGGAAGACATCAGCGCCATCGCAACCATGCTCTCAAACGCGGAGCGTCCGGTGATCTTTGCGGGCGGTGGCTTCAAATGGGGTAAGGGGCGTGATGCGCTGACCGCCTTGGCTGAGACGCTGCAGGTGCCGGTGGTGGCCTCAACCGGCCATGCTGACGTGATGCGCCACGGCCATCCCTGGTTTGCAGGCCAGGCCGGACCGCGCGGCAACCGGGTGGCCAGCCGTCTGACCAAGGAAGCTGATGTGATGGTGGTGTTGGGCGCTCGGCTAGGCTTCAATTCTACTTTCCACAGCAATGACTATGTCGGAGCAGATACCCGCATCGCCCATGTGGATATCGACGGCTCTGCCGTGGGCCGCTACTTCCCCGTCGAGATCGCAGTGCAGGCCGATGCCCGTTTGACCGCAGAGGTGCTGACCACGGAGGCGTCGAAACCGTCAGCGGATGAATGGCGCGCGAGCTTCAAAGCCGACATGGAAAACCTCGCTGCAGAACGCGAAGAAGAAGCGCAGATCGCCACCCTGCCGATGCATCCGCGCCGGGCGTTGGGCGAGATCCGGGCGGTGCTGCCCGAGAATGCAATCGTCACGCTCGACACTGGCAACACCTGCCTGCAGGCCGCCGACCGGCTGGCGCATTACCAGCCCCTGAGCCTGATCACGCCGCTTGACTTCGGCCTCGTCGGCTTTGGCCTGGCCGCCGCCATCGGTGCCAAGGCCGCCGCACCGGAGCGCCCGGTGGTTGCGGTGATGGGCGACGGGGCGGTCGGATACACCATGATTGAGATCCAGACCGCTATTCAGCACAAGCTGCCGGTGGTGATCGTGGTGCTCGACAATGAGGCCTGGGGCGCCGAGAAAGCCTATCAGCAGGAGTTCTACGGCGGCCGCCTGCTGGGGGCTGAGATCACCTCGCCTCGCTATGACAAATTTGCCGAGCTTTGCGGCGGCAAGGGCATCTGGGTTGATGGCCCCGGCGAAATGGGCCCGGCACTGGAGACGGCGCTGGCCAGCGGGGAGACCACCATCATCCAGGGCAAAATCGACCCCGGCGCGCTGATGACCCTTCGCAAGGACCTGTTCAAGGCGCCAAAGTAAGCGAGATGATAAGCAATCCCGATATCGTTGTGGTGGGCGGCGGCAATGCCGCCCTTTGCGCTGCGATCACCGCGGCGGAGGTCGGCAAGCGCGTGCTGATGCTGGAGGCCGCGCCCAAGCCCTACCGCGGCGGCAACTCGCGCCACACCCGCAACTTCCGCTGCATGCATGATGGTCCCTTGTCGGTGCTGACCGGCACTTATGATGAGGACGAGTATTACAACGACCTGTTGCTGGTCACGAAAGGCAAGACCGACGAGCATCTGGCCCGCATGGCCATTCGAGGCAGCCAGGAGAGCCAGCCCTGGATGGAGGCGCATGGCGTGCGGTTCCAGCCCTCGCTGTCAGGCACGCTGTCGCTGAGCCGCACCAATGCCTTTTTCCTTGGCGGCGGCAAGGCACTGGTCAATGCCTATTACCGCACCGCCGAGGCCTTGGGTGTCGAAGTGCTCTATGAGGCACCGGTCACCCATATCGAGCTGGACGGCAACCGGATCGCAAGGATTGACTTCACCCACGGCGGCGAACGCCACAGCCTTAGCCCGCCCGCGGTGGTGGTGGCTTCCGGCGGCTTCCAGGGAAACATCGAACGGCTGGTCGAGGCCTGGGGGCCGGAAGCGGAAAACTTCTTGATCCGCGGCACGCCTTACAACCGCGGCGATGTGCTGTTCGACCTGCTGGGGCAGGGGGTCCAGTCCATTGGTGATCCGACCCAATGCCATGCGGTCGCGATCGACGGACGTGCGCCCAAGTTCGACGGCGGCATTGTCACCCGGCTCGACTGCGTGCCGTTCTCGGTGGTGGTGAACAGGGACGGCGACCGTTTCTACAACGAGGGCGAAGATGTCTGGCCCAAGCGCTATGCGATCTGGGGACGGCTGGTGGCGGCTGAACCGGAGCAGGTGGCCTATTCGATCATAGACTCGAAGTCCACGGACCTGTTCATGCCCTCGGTGTTCCCGCCGGTCACCGCGGATACGATCCCGGAACTGGCCGGCAAGCTGGGTCTGGATCCGCAGAAACTCTCAGAGACCATCGGGAATTTCAATGCCGCCTGCCGCCCCGGAAATTTCCATCCGACCGAGTTGGACGGGTTGGCCACCGAAGGCCTCACTCCGCCCAAGACAAACTGGGCTCGCCCGATTACTGAGCCGCCCTTCTATGGCTATTCGCTGCGCCCCGGGGTGACTTTCACATACCTCGGCTTCAAGGTGGACGAGACCGCTCAGGTGCAAGGAAACAGTGGGCCAGTGGAAAACCTTTGGGCAGCCGGGGAAACCATGGCCGGCTCGATCCTGGGCCAAGGCTACCTGGCCGGTTTCGGCATGACCATCGGCACGGTGTTCGGCCGCATCGCAGGCCGGGAGGCCGCTCAATATGTCTGACATTACTTACTTCTCCCCGGGTCGCTTGCGGCCCGGGATGCACCCGCCCGCCCCCCAGGCGGCTGCATTCTGCACCCTCCTCGGACGGGCGCATCCCTCTGTAATGCCCGGATCAGGTGCCAAACATGTTTGATCAAAGCCAAATGGACAGCAAGCCTTCGACCCGCATCGATAAAGCCCGCCGCCAGATCGAAATCTGCAACGCCTGCCGTTATTGCGAAGGCTATTGCTCGGTCTTCCCGGCGATCATGCGGCAGCGCAGCTTTGCTGAGGCAGACATCACCCAGTTTGCCAACCTCTGCCATAACTGCCGGGGCTGCTATTACGCCTGCCAGTACACCGAACCGCATGAGTTCGAGCTGAATCTGCCCGGCATCCTGGCCGAGGTGCGCACCGAAAGCTGGGAGCGCTTTGCCTGGCCCGGTCCCTTGGCCCGGCTGTTCCAGCGCAGCGGCACTGCGCTGGCCCTGGCGCTGATGCTGGGGGTTGCGGCAATGTTCTGGGCGGCGCAGGCTCTGTGCCCCGAAGACGGCGAAGGTTTCTATGCGGTGATGAGCCACGGGCTGATGGTTTCGGTCTTCATGCCGGCTTTCCTGCTGCCATTGCTGGCGTTGCTCGTCTCCCTTCGCGGCTATTGGCGCCATGTGGGCGGACAAAGGATCCGCCTTTCCCACATCCACCATGCGCTGAGCCGCGCGGCACAGATGAAGGATTTGTCGGGTGGCCAGGGGCAGGGCTGCAATTTCGAGGACGAAGACCGTTTCTCCAACGGCCGCCGTTTTGCCCATCAAGCGGTGATGTGGGGATTCCTGATGTGCTTTGGATCGACCGCTTCAGGCACCATCATGCACTATGTGTTCAGCTGGCCCGCACCCTATGGCCTTTTCAGCCTGCCAAAGCTGCTGGGTGTCCCGGGAGGGGTGCTCTTGCTTCTGGGCTGCGTTGAGCTGGTGCGGCTGAAGTTGAAAGCCGATACGGACTTGGGCGCCAGGCAGGTTTGGGCCGGGGAAATGGGCTTTGTGCTTCTCTTGGGCTTTGTCTCGCTGAGCGGGCTGCTGCTCTATGCTACTACCGGCACCAGAGCGGTTGCAGCTTTGCTGCCTTTGCATCTGGGAGCGGTGCTGACGTTCTTTGTGCTGATGCCCTACACCAAGATGGCGCATGGCTTCTTCCGCCTGGCTGCGCTGATCAGGGACGTCGCAGAAAAGACGTGAGCTGCTCTGTACAGGCGCTCTTTTAGTTGTTGCGGCTGGGCTGCAATCCAAAAGTCTTGAATGAAAGATATTCACTAAAATTGGCGTTTAATGAAATTGTTCTGCTGGATTGGGGTTCTTAGGCTGTTGCAAAATCGCCTGCCAAGAGGGTGCCCATGCGCCGAGCCAGACAGAAACGAACTGCCCCGCAAATTGCCACACCTCCGCCAGTCGGCGGACGGTTTCAGCCGCTGTCCAATGCCAAGGCTGCCGAGGTTACGGATTCTGCTTTTGCACTTCTAGAAAAAATCGGTGTCTCGGGTGCACCAGAGACAATCCGGGATCTGGCTCTCCGCAACGGGGCTGAGGAACGCGCCGATGGGCGGATCACCTTCCCGCGCGTGCTGGTCGAGGACATGATTGCCCGGGCCTGCAAACGAGTGGAACTGCCGGGTTTCAAACGCGACCGGGGCATCGAGGTCGGCGGCGGCCGGGTGCATATCGGCACCGGCGGCGCGGCGGTGCAGGTGCTGGAGGCGGATACACAGAGATTCCGCGAGTCCACGCTGCAGGATCTCTATGGGCTGATGCGTATTGTCGATGCCTGCGACAGTATCCATTACAGCTTGCGGCCGGTGGTGGCACGCGATCTGGAGGACCCGCTATCTTTGGATATCAACACCGCCTTTGCAGCGATGAAGGCGACCTCGAAGCCGATCGGCACGAGCTTCTTTGAGCCGGATAACGTCGCACCGGTGATTGAAATGTTCGACCAAGCCCTGGGCGGCGAGGGAGCGTTTCGGGCGCAGCCGTTCTGCTTTGCCTCGATCTGCCATGTGGTGCCGCCCCTGACCCTGGCCGAGGAAGCCTGCGGCGTGATGCGGGAATGCGTGCGGCTGGGGGTGCCGCTGCAGATCTGCTCGGCGGCGCAGGCCGGCGCCACCAGCCCGGCGGCTTTGGCCGGCGCTTTGGCGCAGGGCCTGGCGGAATCGCTGGCGGGGCTGGGGCTGGGTAACATGGTGCAGCCGGGCTTCCCCTGCATTCTGGCCTTCCTGCCCTTCATCTCGGACCTGCGTACCGGGGCGATGACCGGCGGTTCGGGCGAAGCGGCGGTGGCCAATGCGGCGGCGGCGCAGCTGCTGCTGAACCTGGGCCTGCCGTCGACCGTCTCGGCGGGCATGACCGACGCCAAGACCGCGGATGCGCAGTCGGGTTATGAGAAAGGCTATACTATCGCGCTGGCGGCGCAGGGCGGTGCCGACATGATCAACCTCAGCGTTGGCATGCTCGGCTCGATCATGGCGGCCAGCAAGGAAGCGCTGGTGATCGACAACGACATGTGCGGTGCGATACTGCGCTCGGTGCGCGGGGTCGAGATGTTTGAGGGGGCCATTGACCTCGACATGATCGAGCAAGTCGTGACCGGTGAGGGCCATTACCTTGGCACCGCGCAGACGCTGGATCTGATGACCAAAGAATATGTCTATCCTGCGCTTGGCGACCGTCAAAGCGTCAGCGACTGGCTGGAGAGCGGTGCGCTGACGGTTTGGGACCGGGCGCTGTCCCGGGTGGCCGAAATCGAAGCCATGCCCGCGCCGGACCATCTGCCTGCGGCGGCCGAGGCCGCCATCCGCGCCCGGCTGCCCATTCACCTGCCCGAGATTCTGAAAGCGTAAGACCATGAAAACTCAAGCCAAAGTTGCCATCATCGGGGGCGGCGTCGTTGGCGTCTCGACCCTTTACCATCTGGCCAAGGCAGGCGTGACCGACACGCTCTTGATCGAAAAGAACGAGCTCACCTCGGGCTCGACCTGGCATGCGGCGGGCAATATTCCGACCTATGCCAACAGCTGGGGCGGCATGCGGGCAGGGAACTATGCCTGGCGGCTTTACAAGGATCTGGCGGAGGAGGTGGATTACCCGATCACCTACCGTCACACCGGCGCCTTCTGGCCTGCGCACACGCAAGAGCGGATGGACCTGTTCCAGCACCTGGTGGGGATCTCCAAGGGGCTGGGCTATGACATGGCGATGCTGACCCCGTCTGAAATGGACGATATGCATCCCTATTTCAGCTCGGGCGACAGCATCATCGGCGGTATTCTCGACCCTTACGAAGGCGACGTGGACCCCTCGCAACTGACCCAGGCGCTGGCCAAAGGGTCACGGGACCTGGGCGCCGAGATTGCGCGCTTTACCCAGGTCACCGGTATCAACCGCCGCCCGTCGGGCGAATGGGAAGTTGTGACCGACAAGGGCAATGTGGTCTGTGACATCGTGATCAACGCGGGCGGCTACTATGGCCGCCAGGTGGGTGAGATGGTCGGCCAGAAACTGCCCGTCGTGACGCTGGAGCACCAGTATCTGGTCACCGACAGCCTGCCTGAGCTGGAAGCCAACCCCGAGAACTTCCCGCTCGTCCGTGATCCGGACATCATGTACTACCTGCGCCGCGAGCGGAACGGACTGCTGCTGGGCTCTTACGGCCACGAAGGCCGTCCGGCCTGGCTGGACGGAATGCCGGATTGCTTTGCCAACCAGCTTTATCCCGACAGCGTCGATGACATCGCGGAAATCCTGGAGGCTGCGCTGGAGCATGTGCCGCTGCTGGGCGAGGCCGGCGTCAGCCGCTTTGTGAACGGCCCGATCCCTTACAGCCCCGACGGCGCCCCCTTGTGCGGCCCGGCCTTCGGCCTGCCGAACTTCTACCATGCCTGCTGCTTCCCGGTTGGCATCACCCATTCGGCAGCGGCGGCGAAGACGCTGACCGAGTGGATCACCGAAGGCGAGCCCGAGTGGGACATGTCGATGTGGGACCCGCGCCGTTTTGGGGAGGAATGGGCAACGTTTGACTACACAGTGAAACGCTCCAGCGAGCTGTATGAGAACCAGTATGCGATCCCCTATCCGCACCGTCTGTGGAAATCGGGCCGCCCGGTGCAGACCACGCCGCTTTATGAGACGCTGAAGGAGAAGGGCGCGGTGTTCGGCCAGGTGGCCGGCTGGGAGCGGGCGTTCTGGTTTGAGACGGACGCGGTCAAGGATGACGGAGAGCTGAGCTTCCATCACGAAGCCTGGCATGAGGCTGTGAAAGCCGAATGCGAAGGCGTGCGCGACAATGTCGGTGTGATGGATCACGGCGGCTTCACCCGCTATGAGGTCGAAGGACCCAAGGCAACCGAGTTCCTGAACCATGTGTTCTGCGGCGCGGTGCCCTCGGTGGGCCGCGTTAAGCTCAGCTATATGCTGACGCCCAAGGGCAAGGTCTGGTCCGAAGCCACCATCGCCCGGCTGGATGAGAACAAATACTTCTTGTGCGGCCCGACCCTGGCGGATCAGCGGGATCACGACTGGATGTCGCAGTTCCTGCCGGAAGAGGGCGTGAGTCTGAAGCGCGGCTCGGCGTTTGACGCAGCGCTGATGGCGATGGGGCCGAAGTCCCGCGACGTGCTGCAGCCGCTGACTGAGGACGATCTGTCGAAAGAGGCAGCACCTTGGATGTCGGTGCGCGAGATCACCATTGCCGGTGCGCCGGTGATCGCGCTGCGCGTCTCTTATGTGGGCGAGCTGGGCTGGGAGCTGCATATGCGCTCGGCCGATCTGGTGGCGGTCTACAGCGCCATCATGGAGCAGGGCGCGGACAAAGGCATGGTGGAGTTCGGTTCCTACGCCCTGAACGCGATGCGGATCGAGAAGGGCTATCACGGCTGGGGTGCCGATTTTGGCATCGAATACACGGCCTTTGATGCGGGCCTGGACCGGTTTGTCAGCAAGAAGAAAGACAGCTTTGTCGGCCGCGATGCCTTTATGGCGCAGGCGGAGCAGGCGAAGGACTACCACTTCACCGCCTTTGTGCTGGAAGGCCATGGCGCGGATGCGCTGTCCTCGGACCCGATCTGCCGCGATGGCAAGCCGGTGGGCTATGTCAGCTCCGGCGGCACCGGGTTCCGTACGGACCAACGGCTTGCACTGGGGTATCTGACGGTTGAGGCGCAGCCGGGCGATGTCTTTGACATCGAAGTGCTGGGCCAGCCGGTCAAGGTCACCGTTGCCACGGTGCCGTTCTACGATCCTGAAAACGACCGGCTGCGGGGGTAGAAGCGAATATGTTCTGTCCCATCTGCCTGTCCCGCACGGCCGAAGGCCGGGCTGCGTCATGCTGGAAGCATGCCACCGGCATGACCCGCCCCCATGGGGCGGCGCATTTGCGCCACCCCGCGGGTCTCTGCAGCCCTTTCCGGAAGATAAAAGCATGACAAAATCACTTCCATCCACTGTTCAGGTCGCCATTGTCGGCGGCGGTATCGTCGGATGTGCAACGGCCTATCATCTCGCCAAAGCGGGGTGGTCAGTAGCGCTGTTCGAGCGCAAGAAACTGACGAGCGGAACAACCTGGCACGCTGCCGGGCTGGTCAGTGAAACTCAGGGCGTTCCTGTAATGACGGCGCTGGCCAAATACGGTCTTGACCTGATGGAGGCGCTTGAGGACGAGACCGGCCAGAACACCGGCTTCAAGCGCAACGGCTCAATGACACTGGCGCTGACCGATGCCCGGATGGAAGAGCTGCGGCGCAAGGTGGATTATGCCCACGGCTGCGGCATCCGGGCGGAAGAGATCAGCGTGGGCGAGGCGCTGGAGCGCTGGCCATTGCTCTCTGCACATGACGCCAAGGGTGCCTTCTGGTTTCCGGGCGACGGCTATACCAACCCGATTGACACCACCATGGCGCTGGCCAAGGGCGCGCGGACAAATGGCGCGCAGCTCTTTGAGGACACCAAGGTTGAGCGTGTGGTGATCGAGGGCGGCCGTGCCATTGGCGTGGAAACCGCGCAAGGGCTGGTGCGGGCCGAGCATGTGGTCAACGCAACTGGCATGTGGGCGCGCGAATTCGGCCTGAGCCACGGCGTGCAGGTTCCGCTGCATTACACCAACCACTACTATGTGGTGACCGACCCCATCGAAGGCGTCACCGGCGATCTGCCGGTGCTGCGGGTGATGGATGAATACGCCTATTATAAGGAAGATGCCGGCAAGCTGCTGATCGGCTGTTCCGAGCCGAACGCCAGCCCCTGGTTGCCCGAGGGCGGCCTGCCGGAAAGTTTTGAGTTCGACGAGCTGCCTTGCGACGAGGAACATCTCTATCCGGTTCTGGAAGCGGCGATGGAGCGGATTCCAGCTCTGGCCGAATCGGGTATCCGTAAGTTCTTCAACGGGCCGGAGTGTTTTACTCCGGACGCGAAGCACTACCTGGGGCCGATCACGGAGGTGAAAGGTCTGTGGATGGCTGCCGGGTTCAACTCCACCGGCATCCAGAACGGGCCGGGTGCGGGCAAGGCGCTGGCCGAGTGGATCATGGCCGGGCATATGACCATGGACCTGACGGATGTGGACGCCCGGCGGATTGTGCCGGCGCTGAATGCGCGCAGTTATACGGCGGCCAAAGCGGCGGAAACGCTGAGCCATGCCTATGCGATGCACTGGCCCTACCTGCGCAAAACCGAGGCCCGCGGTCTTCGCCGCACGCCTTTCTACGGTCATCTGAAGGCAGCCGGCGCCCAGTTCGGCAGCACCAACGGCTGGGAGCGGCCGCTGTACTATGGCCGCGAAATGACCGACGGCTTCGGCCGCGAGTCGTGGTTTGACGATTGGAAAGTCGAGCATGAGGCCTTGCGCAACGACCTCGGAATGATCGACCTGACCTTTGGCCGCTTCATTGTCGATGGGCAGGAGGCGGAAGCGCAGATACAGCGGCTCTGCGGCGCCAACATGGCGGTGGAACCCGGCGCGCTGGTCTATACCCATATGTTCAACGAACAGGGCGGGATTGAGGCGGATGTCACCGTTGCGCGGCTCTCGAACTGCCGGTTCATGGTGATGGCATCGGCGGGAGGCGAGCCGCAGACCGCAAGCTGGCTGTAGACCCCGCTGGAGGGCCCCGGCGTCAGCGTGGGCAATGTGACCGCGGCCGCGGCAACCCTCGCCGTCAGGGGGGCGCGCCCACGGGCGTTCCTTTAAGGTTTGATCG
>JBFOLS010000377.1:0-2296 GCA_040830225.1 Leisingera sp. | reverse complement strand
CGGAAATCCGCTCACCATCGCAAAGCGCCTCACCTGCGCCGATCACCAGGAGGCCAATGGCTGCGGTATGGGTCAGATAGCCGACCGAGCCGCGCGACGGCACCACCGGCGTCACCCCGGCGTTGAGCAGCGCCAGCAGAAGCTCCACCGTCTCCAGGGACACACCGGACTTGCCGTGGGCAAAATTGTTGATCTGGGTGGCCATGATCGCCCGGACCGCCTCAGCCTCCAGCGGCTCCCCGACCCCGCAGGCGTGGCTGAACAGGATGTTATGCGACAGCGCCGACTGATCCTCCGGGCTGATGATCACATCGCACAGGGCACCAACGCCGGTGTTGATCCCGTAGCCGCGAACATTGCCCCCCACCACGCCTTCGACAATCTGCCGCGCCAAGCGGATCCGCTGCAGCGCCGCTTCGGACAAATGCAGCCGCGCGCCCCGCGCCACGGCAACTACCTGACCGGGGGTGAGCGGCTGATCAAGCAGAACAGGCGCCGGTCCGGCCTGGGCCTGGGTCTTTTCCGGGTCTTGTTTCACGTCTGTCATCCCCTTGCTGGCGGGCAGGAGGGCATCGGCATGACAGACCGCCACGGCCATCGCACCAGATTTCCCTCCCCAATATCATTGCAAGGATTAAGTATGACTTTTACGCCATATTGTCTATACAAAACAAACTGAGCATAACCCCCTGTGTTACTCAGCTGACCATTGCGTGCGAATTTCTCCGCGCTGGGAAGCAGCCGATGCGACATCCCGCTTTCCCGTCCGTGCATTATGTGTATTTTTATACCCATTAAAATTTCTTAATAGCACAGTGAGGCAGCATGGCAGCATCCCGCGAAAACATGAGCTACCGGGATATCAAACAGATCGTGCTCGACCGGATTCAAACCCGGATCTGGGCACCGGACAGCCTGCTGCCGAGCGAAATCGAACTGGCAGAAGAATTCTCCAGCACCCGCACCACGGTGAACCGGGCACTGCGGGAGCTGGCCGAGGAAGGCTTTCTCGAACGCAAGCGCAAGGCCGGAACAAGGGTTCTCAATTCTCCGGTCAGAAAAGCTCAGTTTTCGATCCCGCTGGTCCGCGACGAGATCGCCGAAACCGGCGCTGCCTACCGCTATGCGCTGGTGGAGCGGAGCCTGATGACTGCGCCCGCCTGGCTGTCGGCCCGGCTTGACCTGCCCCCTGGGCAGGAAGTGCTGCATATCAGATGCATGCACTATGCGGATAACACACCGTTTCAATACGAAGTCCGCTGGGTTGTCCCCGACAGCGTCCCCGGGGTCCTGGACGCCGATTTTTCGCAATCCGGCCCCAACGATTGGCTGGTGCAGAAGGTTCCCTTCACAAATCTCGAGCTGAGCTTCATGGCTACCAAGGCGGATCAGACCGTGGGTGAGTTCCTGGATGCTCCGGCGGGCGACCCGGTGTTCACTGCCGAACGGATCACCTGGCTGCGCGGCCAGCCCGTGACCCTGGCCAAACTGTTCTTTGCCCCCGGCTACAAGATGACCACCCAGCTTTGAGACAGGTGCCGCCAAGACCATAGCAACCGAGGACGTGAACACACGCATGACCGATCCCGCCTCAGGCATCACCATCCGGCAGCTGCAGATCTTCCTGTCTGCGCTGGAACATCAAAGCTTTGTGCAGGCCGCCGGACAACTGGGCATGTCGCCGCCCGCGGTTTCCATGCAGATGAGCAAGCTGGGCGAGTCGCTAGGGGTAAAGCTGTTTGAGAAAGAAGGGCGCAGCGTCCGGCCCACCGAGGCCGCGCAGCAGCTTCTGCCCTATGCCGAACAGATCCAGGCCACGCTGACCCAAGCGGTGGAGGATATCAGCGTCAAACAGCAGCAACGGGACAGATGCGTCCGCGTCGCAATGGTCTCCACCTCGCGGCATTTCGGTCCTCAGCTGCTGCGCGAGTTCCAATCTGCTTGCCCGGACGTCAAGGTCGAGATGCAAATCGCCAACCGCCAAGGGGTGCTGGACATGCTGGAGGCACGGCAGGCCGATGTTGCCATCATGGGCAGGACACCGAAGCGGTTCGAGGTCGACGCCTTTGCCTTTGCCAAACACCCCTATGTGCTGGTGAGCCATCCGGATCACCCCCTGGCCCGTTCCAGCCGGATTTCCAAGGCAGATCTGGTGCCGCACCGGTTTCTGGCCCGGGAAGAAGGCTCGGGCACCCGCATGGTGCACGACCATTTCTTTGCTGATGCCGGGCTGGAGATGCCTAAAGCACAGGAGATGGACAGCAACGCCAATATCAAGCAGGCGGTGATGGCGGAT
>JBFOLS010000376.1:0-2159 GCA_040830225.1 Leisingera sp. | reverse complement strand
GTCAGCGCGTCGCCCAGAAAGTCCAGCGCGTCCGCCTTCAGCGCCTGGCTGCCGGACATCTGCCCCGCGCCCATCTCCACCGCGAACATGCCGGCATTGATGGCGATCACCAGCCATAGCCTGCGCTTATAGTCCGCCGAGACCCCGTCAAACCGGGCTTTGTGATTGCAGCAGCCTGCCATTGCTCTTGTCCTCGTTCCTGATTCGAGATCAATGTAGGGCCTCTAGCCACTAGAGCTTCAAGAGGTTCTGAACATGTTTTCCATCGGAGCATTGTCCAAGGCTACAGGCGTCAAGGTTCCGACCATTCGCTATTACGAGGAGATCGGCTTGCTGCCGCAGCCGGGCCGCAATGCCGGCAACCAGCGCCGCTACGGTCAGGACGGGATGGACGCGCTGGGTTTTATCAAACACGCCCGCGACCTTGGGTTCTCGCTGGAGGACATCAAGGCGCTGATGGGGCTGGACGGGCATTTGGGCGATGACTGCGCCGAGGCTGACAGGATTGCCCGCAGCCAGTTGCAGAACGTGCGGGAGCGGATTGCCCGGCTGGAGCGGCTGGCCGACGAACTGGAGCGGATCAGTCATCTCTGCGACGGCGGCCACGGTGGCTGTTGCAAGGTGCTGACGGCGCTGAGCGACCACAGCCAATGCGCAGGCGATCACCCCTGAGTGTCAGCGTTTCGGCCAGCTCCAGCGCGGCGGTTCCAGCCCGTCGATGCGGGTCTCGCCGAAATCCTTGTGCAAGACCACGGAAAGCGCTCCCGCATCCTCCAGTTCCCGGGCCAGGATACTGTTGTGGGAGACCACGATGATCTGGCTGTCCCGGCTGGCCCGTTTGATCAGCCTTGCCAGTGGAGCGATCAGTTCCGGGTGCAGGCTGGTTTCGGGTTCGTTCAGAACCATCAGTTCGGGCGGGCGCGGGGTTAGCAGGGCGGTGGCCAGCAGCACATAGCGCAGGGTGCCGTCCGACAGCTCCGCCGCCGACAGCGGCCGCAGCAGACCATGCTGCTGCATCTCCACCGAAAACAGCCCGCCGTTAAGGGAGACATCGACGCTGGCGCCGGGAAAGGCGTCCTCGATGGCGTCGTCAAAGGCGGGCCCGTCGCCGATTTCCCGCAGGGTGGCAATGGCTGCTGCCAGATCCGACCCGTCCCCTGACAATGCCGGGGTGCGGGTGCCAACGGCCGGGCGCCGGGCAGGCGCGTCCCGGTCGGTGCGCAGGCTGTCATAGAAACGCCAGCCGCGCATCCGCTCCCGCAGGGACAGCATCTCGGGCGCCTGCACAGGATCGGCGGCGTGGGTCATCATACTGTCAAAAGGGCGCAGGTCGCGCGACAGCTCAATCCTGCGGCCGCTGCCGTCCCGTCCGGTCACAACTGCGCCGCGGCGCTCGGCAATGCTGTTGGCACGGCCCAGGCTTTCGCCAACCCAGAGCGCTTCGGATTTGATTTCAGGGTCTTTGCCGAACATCGTCCGCGGTACCGGCGCCGGCAGACCCAGATCCACTGCATAGCCATAGTCCTCGGCCGCAAACCCGAGCTTCAGCGCCACCGATCCCTTGCGGCGGGTGCCTTCGATGGGAACTTCTCCGCGCCGCATCCGGGGGCTGACGTGTTCAGGTCCCGCCCACAGAGTCGACTCCAGCCCGCCCTCTGCCGCCAGCGAGGCAATGGCACGCCCCTGCGCCACTTCCGCCAGCAGCCGCAGAGACCGGTAAAGCGAGGATTTGCCCGCCCCGTTGGCGCCGCTCACCACGGTGAGCTGCTCCAGCGGCAGGGTTGCGTCACGGATTGAGCGGTAGCCGGAAACGGCCAGGGTAATCAGCATATCAAAGGACCGGATGTGAAAAGCACTGCGCAAAACCTGCTTGGTTTTGCAGCGCTTCGCAACCGGTCCTGCCAGACGTTAGTTGTTCAGCCGATATGGCCCTGGTTCTCGCCGACCTGGCCTCGGTGCAGCAGCAGGTGGTCCAGGATTACGCAGGCCATCATCGCCTCGGCCACCGGCACCGCGCGGATGCCGACGCAGGGGTCGTGGCGGCCCTTGGTGATAACCTCGGTGGCGGAACCGTCCTTGCGGATCGACTTGCGCGGGGTGAGGATCGAGGAGGTCGGTTTGACTGCGAAACGCACCACCACGTCCTGCCCGGTGGAAAT
>JBFOLS010000375.1:0-26323 GCA_040830225.1 Leisingera sp. | reverse complement strand
ATGTGCAAGGCCCGGCTGCTGACCGCGCCGCCGGTCGATCCCGAAGGCCTGCGCATGCGCAGCTGACACGCTTCCCTTTCCGCTACGAGCCGGGTCATTGCCGCACCAGATCCAGCCCGTCAACCGGAGCAGCGCCAGCAAGGCCTGCTCCGGTTTTTTTCTTGCCCCCTCGTCCGGCAGGAAACAGGCAACGGCCTGGCTGAACCGTGCCGAGACTGCAGACTGGAATGTTAGGCTGATCGGAGACGGACGCTGCTCAGCCCCTGGGATCCCCAGGCGGCAGCGCAAAAAAAAGCTGCCCGGCCATGGGAAGCCGGGCAGAAGCACCTAGTGCGGCTCCGCAACCGCACTAGGTGGGGAGACTTTTGCATAGATCAGGCGGCGGCGCCGTGGATCTGCTGCTTGCGGTGGGCCATGTAATCCTTGAGCTGCTCCTCGATTGCAGCGTCGATTGGCGGCTGTTCGTATTGGGCCAGCAGCTGCTTCCAGATATCATTGGCACGCTGCGCGCTGTCCTTGCTGCCGCGGTCGCTCCAGTTCTCGAAGTTATCCCAATCGGACACCAGCGGCGCATAAAAGGCGTTCTCGTAGCGCTCCAGCGTGTGCTGGGTGCCGAAGAAATGGCCGCAAGGCCCCACTTCGCGGATCGCTTCCAGGCCGATGGCGGCGTCGGACACTTCAAACGGCTGCTGCGCCGCAGCCATCATCTGCAGCATCTCGGCATCGATGATCAGCTTCTCGAAGGAGGCCACCAGCCCACCGCCCAGCCAGCCGGCCCCCTGGTTCAGCAGATTCACATGGCCGCTCATGGCGCCCCACAGCGACATTTGGCTTTCGTAGGCCGCCTGCGCGTCCACCGCATTAGAGGCCGTCACATTGCTGGACCGGAACGGGATGCCATAGCGCCGCGCCAGCTGGCCTGTCGCCTGGGCGGCCTGGGTGTATTCCGGGGTGCCGAAGGCCGGTGAACCGGTCTTCATGTCCACATTGGAGGTAAAACCGCCATAGATCACCGGCGTCCCCGGGCGGACGCATTGCGCCAGAACGATACCTGCCAGCGCCTCCGCGTTCTGCTGGGTCAGCGCGCCGGCAATGGTCACCGGAGACATCGCCCCCGCCAGGGTGAACGGAGTGATGATCACCGGCTGGCCGTGTTTGGCCATCTCGATCAGCCCCTCGCCCATCGGCCCGTCGATCTGCAGTGGCGAGTTGGTGTTGATCACCGTGGTGAACACCGGCCTGCCGATCAGGTCCTCGCGGGAACACCCCAGCGAGATCGCCGCCATTTCCAGTCCGTCGCGGGCACGGTCCGCGCCCAGCCCCCAGGGCTGCCAGTTCTTGTCAGTCAAGGTGATCTGCGCAAAGTGCAGGTCCAGATGGCGGCTTTCCTGCGGCAGGTCGAGCGCTTCGAACGGCCCTCCGCCTTCCTGGTGAAGGATATTCAGGCTTTGCACCAGCTTGATGAAGTCGCACATCTCGGCATAGGAGCCCTGACGCCGTCCCTTGTCGAGATCTGAGACAAAGGCCGGGCCGCCGACTGATGCGAAGATTGCGCAATCATCTCCCAGCTGCACGTTGCGCGCCGGATTGCGGGCGTGCAGCGTAAAGGAGGATGGCGGAAGCTTCAGCTTCTCCTCCACCAGCCCGCGGTCAAGCCAAACCATTTCCTCGCCGTGGTCCACCTTGGCGCCGGCCTCTTCCAGGTAACGGCGCGCCGACGGCTCCAGCACCTTGACCCCGATTTCCTCCAGAATGGTCAGCGAAGCCTGATGAATGGCCTCCACCTGATCAGCACTCAGCAAATCGGCGGGGGCGGTGCGGTAGCGAACCTGGGTCCAGGGCGCCTGGGTCATGGCAGCGCTGCTGCGGTCCGGCCGGGCGCCGCCGCGGGCGCGTCTGCGTGCAGAGATTCGGGTCATGGCTGCTTTCCTGCGGATAGCTACTATTGCTCACATGTACAATAGTGAAGCACAAAAATCCCCTTCGCGCAATCCTTATTGTACCGTTGAACAATAATAGTGCCGACAGACCGATTCAGCCGAGTGCAGCCCAAGCGGCTTCGGTCTCGCGGCTTGCTGCGATCATCCAATCGCGGAATCGCGGTCCATAAGGCAAGCCGGCGCCACGGGGCGTGGTCACCAGGGCCAGGCAGTACCCGGTGGACACCACGCCGGACAGAGGTGCCGCCAGACGGCCCGCGGCCAGGTCGTGGTCCAAGTAAGGCCTGCGCCCCATGGTGATCCCCAGCCCTTCCTTGGCTGCCTTCATGCAGCTGGAACACATGTCCAATTCCAGATAGCGGGCCCTGCGGTGGTCCGTGACCCCTTGTGCTTCGAACCAGAACTTCCACTCCTCGTCTTCTGCCAGGCTGGCAATCAGGGTGTGCTCCCGCAGATCCTCCGGCCCCGTTACCGGATCACGGGCCGCCAGATAATCCGGTGAGGCAACCGGCACGATGTCGTCGGAGAACAGAACCGCAGCCCCTTCCGGGACATCTTCGCTGGGCAAGTAGACCAAGGCGAAATCCGCCTCGCGGTTCAGACTGTCACCTGACAGCTCCGACGTGCTGAGCCGGACCGCAATGTCAGAGTGCTTTTTGTGGAAATCCCCCAGTTGCGGTATCAGCCATACATCGGCCAGCGATGGGAACAGGTTGAGTGTCAGCTGCGACCGCCCGGTCGAGCGCGCCAATGTATCCGTGGCCGCCTCGATCCCGTCGAGCGCCACACTCAGGCGTTCAAAATAGGCCTGCCCCTCGTCGCGCAGAATCAACCGGTTGTTGCGGCGGATGAACAGCGGCATGGCGATGAAATCCTCCAGCGCCTTGACCTGATGGCTGACCGCCGACGCGGAGATGCCCAGTTCCTCCGCGGCCAGCTGAAAATTGCAATGGCGTGCAGCCGCCTCGAAGGCCTTGACTGCTGCGAAGGGGGGAAGCCGTCTTTTCATGGTCCAATCCGCCGGTGTTCAGGATCCATCCAATTTGACGGCAAGCGCCTGATTTCTCAATGGAAGACTTAAATTAAGCCACCGCTGAATTTTTTTACCCTGTCAGCCGGACCGGGCACCGCGCCATCATCGTGCAGTAAACTTCCCTATAGAACGAAGCCCGGAACGGGCGCCGGAGACGATGCAGTATTCAGTCACATCTTTGGTGAAACAAGCCTTGCGCGGCCACAAGGGCTGGCCCGAGGCGTTCCGGCATCCGGAACCCCGAAAGCAATACGACGTAGTGATTGTCGGCGGCGGCGGCCATGGGCTGGCAACCGCCTATTACCTGGCCAAGAATCACGGCATCACCAATATCGCGGTGCTGGAAAAGGGCTGGATCGGCGGCGGCAATACCGGCCGCAATACCACCATCGTGCGCTCCAACTATCTGCTGAACAGTGAAATCCCCTTGCTGGAATGGTCGCTGAAACTGTGGGAGGGGCTCAGCGCGGAGCTGAACTACAACGTGATGTTCTCGCAGCGCGGCGTGCTGGATATATTCCACACCGACGGCCAGCGCGACGAGGCGGTGCGCCGCGGCAATGCGATGATCATGAACGGCGTCGACGCGGTGATGCTGGACCGCAGGCAAGTGCTGGAGATGATGCCGTTGGTGGACGAAAACAACGGCCGCTTCCCGGTGCTGGGCGGCCTGTTGCAGCCGCGTGCCGGCAGTGCGCGCCACGACGCCGTGGTCTGGGGCTATGCACGGGCCGCCGACAGGCTGGGCGTGGACATCATACAGAACTGCGAAGTCACCGGTTTTGAGCGCGACACAGCCGGCCGGATGACCGGTGTCCAGACCACCCGCGGCCGCATCGGCGCGGGCAAGGTCGCGGTCTGCGTGGCAGGCCACACCAGCCAGGTAATGGAGATGGCAGGCATAAAACTGCCGGTGGAAAGCCATAAGCTTCAGGCCTTTGTGTCTGAGGCCGTGAAACCTTGTGTTGATACCGTTGCCACCTTCGGTGTCGGCCACCTCTACATCAGCCAGTCCGACAAGGGCGGCTTGGTGTTTGGCGGCATGTTGGACGGCTACAACAGCTTTGCCCAGCGCGGCAACCTGCCGATTGTCGAGGACGTTGCCGAAGCGATGATGATGTTCCTGCCCTCGCTCGGCCGGGTGCGGCTGCTGCGCCACTGGGCGGGCGTTGTCGACATGACGATGGACGGTTCCCCCTACATCTGCAAGACGCCGGTTGAGGGGCTCTATCTGAACGGCGGCTGGAACTATACCGGCTTCAAGGCGATCCCGGGCGCGGCTTGGTGCTTTGCCCATACGGTGGCCAATGATGCGCCGCACGACTTCAACGCGCCGTTCCATTTGAACCGTTTTGCCGAAGGCCGCCCGGTGGATGCCACCGGCGGCGGCCCCTTCCCCAACCACCACTGAGGAGGGCTGACAGCCATGCGCATCCCCTGTCCCCTTTGCGGCGACCGCCCGCTGGAAGAATTCACCTACCGGGGCGACGCCACCGTCACCCGCCCCGCCGAAGACGCCCCGGTGGAGGCCTGGGTGGACTACGTCTACCTGCGCGACAACCCCAAGGGCCCGCACCGCGAGCACTGGCGCCATGCCCAGGGCTGCGGCAGCTGGCTGGTTGTCGACCGTGACACCGCCACCCATGAAATCAGCCGGGCAGCCCAGGCGCGGCCTGGCGGAGAGGTGCAGCAATGACCCGACAGAGCCACCGGCTGAAAGGCACCGGCCGCCATATCGACCGCAGCAAACCAGTCAGCTTCACTTTTGACGGCAAGCGTTACGGCGGCTTTGAGGGCGACACCCTTGCATCTGCCCTGCTGGCCAATGGCGTCCGCCTTATGGCGCGCAGCTTCAAGTACCACCGCCCGCGCGGCATCCTCACCTGTGATCCGCATGAACCCAGCGCCTTGGTTCAGCTGCGCAGCGGTGCCCGGACAGAGCCGAACATCCCGGCCACAATGGTCGAGCTTTATGACGGGCTGGAGGCAACCAGCCAGAACCGATGGCCGTCGCTGAAATTCGACATCATGTCGGTGAACCAGCTGTTCTCACCGTTCTTTGTCGCAGGTTTCTATTACAAGACTTTCAAGTGGCCTGCCAAACTATGGACCGGCTTTTACGAACCGGTGATCCGCTGTGCCGCAGGTATGGGGCGCCTGTCTGGCGGCATCGACCCCGACTCCTATGAGAAGCTGCACCATCATTGCGATATTCTGGTGATCGGCGGGGGTGCCGCGGGCATCAGCGCCGCCCGCACAGCTGCGCAGAGCGGCGCCCGGGTGACATTGGTCGAGGAACACGCCCGCCTAGGCGGTTTCGACAGCACCGGTCTGGAGCAGGACATCGCAGCGCTGGAGACGCTGGACAATGTCCGGATCCTGCCGCGCACCATGGTGTTCGGCTGGTATGACGGCAACACGTTCGGCGCGGTTGAGCAGATCTCGGACCATCTGGCCGTCCCCGCCGCCAATCAGCCGCGCCAGCGGATGTGGAAAATCGTGGCGTCTCAAGTGATTCTGGCCACCGGCGCCCATGAACGTTCGCTGGTGTTCAGCAACAACGACCGCCCTGGCGTGATGCTGACTTCCGCAGCCGAGCGCTATTTGCGCGACTATGGCGTGCGCCCCGGCAGCCGCGCGGTGATTTTCACCACCAACGGCAGCACCGCCGGGCTGATCAAAGAGCTGGAAGCAGCCGGAGTCGCCATTGCTGCGGTGGCGGATGCCCGCAAGGGCAACGAGATCGAAACCGTGCATGGCCGCACCGCGGTCAATGCTGTAACCCTGCGCCGGAAAGACGGCACCAGCCGCAAGGTGGACTGCGACGTGGTCTGCGTCTCCGGCGGCTGGAACCCGGCAGTCCAGCTGCTGGCCCAGCGTGGCCAGAAACCGCGCTGGAGCGAGAACTTGCAGGCCTTTTTGCCGCAAGACACGGCAGGCGCGGACTTCCTCTGCACCGGCAGCCTGGCTGGGCTGGAGGACCGCAAGGATTGCATGGCCCATGGCCGCATGGCAGGCGAAACCGCCGCCCGCCGTTTCACCGACCCGGACGGCGCAGACCTGTCTGATCACCACGCCTTTCTGGAGGAGAACGAGCGGAGCGCTGCCAACTTGGCCTTTTTCGAGACCAGCACAGGCAAGGCAAAGAAATTCATCGACCTGCAGAATGACGTAACCGCAGGCGACGTTTCGCTGGCAACCCGCGAGGGCTACCGGTCGGTCGAGCACGTCAAGCGCTACACCACACTGGGCATGGCCACCGACCAAGGCAAGACTTCGAACATTCACGGCATCGCCGCAATGTCCAAGGCGCTGGATAAGCCAATGAGCCAAGTCGGCACCACCGGCTTCCGCCCGCCCTACCGCCCGGTCAGCCTGGGCGCACTGGCGGGCCGGTCCCGCGGAAAGCATTGGCGCCCGATCCTGCGCACGCCGCTGCATGGCTGGATGGAAGAGAAAGGCGGCGTGTTCATCGAATCCGGCCTCTGGCACCGCAGCCAGTATTTCCCCAAGCCGGGCGAAACCATGAGCCAGGCCATCAGCCGCGAAGTTCAGGCAGTGCGCAGCTCGGTCGGGTTCTGCGACGTGTCGACCCTGGGCAAGATTGACCTGCAGGGCCCGGACGCCGCAGCCTTTCTGGACCGGGTCTACAGCAACGGTTTTGCCAAGCTGCCGGTGGGCAAGTCCCGCTACGGCCTGATGCTGCGCGAAGACGGCATCGTGATGGATGACGGCACCGTGTCGCGGCTGGGGGAAAATCATTACTTCATCACGACCACCTCGGCGGAATCCGATAGCGTGATCAGCCACCTGGAGTACTGCCACCAGGTTCTGTGGCCTGAGCTGGACGTGGTGTTTGCCGATGCGGGCGAAGACTGGGCAGGAATCGCCTTGGCCGGCCCCCGTGCCCGCGACGTGCTGGCAAGGGTCGCCTCCGGCATTGACACCAGCAATTCCGCCCTGCCCTTCCTGGCCGCGCGCGAAGGCACCATCCTGGACAACGTGCCTGCTCGGCTGTTCCGGATCTCCTTTTCTGGCGAGCTGGCCTACGAAATCTATGTGCCTTCCCAGTACGGCCGCACCCTGGCAGAAGCGCTGGAGCGGGAAGGCGCAGACTTCGGCATCACTCCCTATGGCGTCGAGGCGCTGGATGTGCTGCGCATCGAAAAGGGCCATGTCAGCTCGGAACTGAACAAGTTCACCACCGCGGCGGATCTGGGCCTCGGCATGATGATGTCCAGAAAAAAGGATTTTGTCGGCCGTGCTCTCAGCAACCGCCCCGGCCTGACCGACCCTGAGCGTGAAGTGGTGGTCGGACTGAAGCCCCTGGACCCCGCGTGCAGCTTCCGTCAGGGCGCCCATATCACCGCCAAGGGCGCCCGCCTCGCGCCGGAAAACGATGATGGCTATATCACCTCGGCCGCCTGGAGCCCGACACTTGAAAGCCATATTGCCATTGCCCTGGTGCGCCGGGGCCGGGAGCGGCTTGGTGAAGTGGTCGACATCATCGATCCGCTGCATGGCGAAGAGCCGGTGCCGGCCGAGATTGTGTCCCATCATTTCTACGACCCGGAGAATGAACGTGTCCGCAGCTGAAGCACACCCCCTGTTCTGCCTGGAAGGTATTGATCTGACTGGCGCCCCTGCGGCCGGCGGGCCTGCCGGTGTAGATACCGGCATCGTCACGGACAGCACTGTGTTGCGGATCATGCCGTTCCGCGTCAAAACCACAGCCACCGCCGCTGCGCTCGCCCCCTTCGGCTTTACCGCCCTGCCTGCCCCGGGGCGCTTTGCCGAGGCTGGCGATCATTGCCTGGCCTGGGCAGCCAGCAATTGCTGGCACCTGATCAGCAGCCAGCCAGTCACCGGGCTGGAACAAGAACTGAAACGGGCGCTGTCCGGCCTTGCTGCCGTCAGCAGTGCCGGCGGGGGGCTCCTGCGGCTGCAAATCAGTGGCAAAGACGCTGGCGCACTGATGGTCAAAGGCTGTGTGCTGGACCTGGATCGGTTTGAGCCCGGCCACTGCGCGGTGACCCTGATGGCGCATACCAGGATCAACCTGCTCCGGCGGGGCGGCACGGAATTCGACCTGCTGATCCCGGTCAGCCATGCTGCCAGCTTCTGGGAATGGTTAACAATGTCCGCTGCCGAATTCGGGATGACTGTAAGCGCGGGGCCGGTGCAAGGGCCTGGCCGCTCTGCCACCGAACCACAGTTGAACAAAACACCGGCGATGGCAGCCTCTGCCTGAACCAGCAGCAGCCTGAACAAGAAAACCGCCGGATTTCTACCCGGCGGTTTTCTGTCCCGGCAACCGGGAAACGGCTAGGCTTCGAATTCCTCCAGCGGAAAATGCGACAGAAGCTCCCGGCCGGTTTCGGTAACATGGATCATCTGCTCCAGTTTTACCCCTTCCATCGCCCCCTCCTCGCCGATGTAGGATTCAACCGCGAGCACCATGCCCGGCTCCACGACGCCATCGTAGCCGTATTCCTCCAAATCCTCGCGGTAGGGAATGGAGGGAAACTCATCACACAGCCCCACTCCATGCGCCAAGCAGCCATAGCGGTTCTTCTTGAAACGGTCCGGGATCGGCCAGGATTTCTCTGCGATCTCCCGGTAAGACATGCCAGGCTTGATCACCTCCATATTGACCTCTACCTGCTCGCGCGCCAGCTGGTAGAGATCCGCCTGCTCCTGTGACCAGACATCGCCGCAAACCCAGGCACGCGAGATGTCGGCGCAATACCCGTACGGCCCGACCAGATCGGTGTCGAAGGAGACCATGTCGCCCGCCTCGATCACCCGCATCGAGCTTTCGTGGAACCAGGGGTTGGTGCGCGGGCCCGAGGACAGCAGCCGGGTTTCGATCCACTCGCCGCCTTCGGCGATATTGGCCTCATGAAGCTTGGCCCACAGTGCGTTTTCGGTAATGCCGGGCTGCAGTGCTTGGCGCATCGCGTGCATCCCCTTGTCCGCCACTGCAATCGCCGCCTTCATCAATTCCAGCTCTTCCGGCGATTTAACCGAGCGGGCCACCTCGGCCACGCCTTGGCCATCAACGATTTCAAAGCCCAGATCCTGAATGGCGCTGCCGCCCAGATTCGATAGGCGGTCGATGGCCAGCCGGTTCTCGCCAGGGCAATAGCGGCGCATCAGATCGCCGATCTGGGTACCGAAGGCCTCGGCCCATTCCGCCATCCGGTTGCCTGCGGCAAAGAAGTAATGCGCCTTCATCACACCGTAGTTGTCCACTGTTGGCAGTCCCTCAGCCAGAAACGGCATATCGGCATAATCCAGCAGAGTTACCGGTCCTTCAGCAGGCACAAACACACAGCGGGTTTCGAAATGCATGCACCAGATCTGCATATTGGTGCAGTCGGTGACATAGCGGGTGTTGATAGGATCAAGAAGCAGAAGCCCCGGCACATCCTGCCGCTTCATTTCGGACTGCACCCGCGCCAGCCGGTAGCGGCGCACCGCATCCAGATCGGTTGGCGGCTCGGAATGGTCCATCGCGCCATGCTGAACCGGTCCTTCCTGCCGGTCCATACGGATCGGCCAGCTGCGGTCGTGGTTGCTGATAACTCGGTTTCTGGCCATTCAAGCCTCCCTGCTGAAACCCTCGAAATGCTTTGGCACCGCGTGCCGGGCTGCAGGCCTTTTCCTCGTGCCCGCGGTGTAAAGCCCCAGCTGAGGCAGCTTTGAGCATGGCTGGTTTCCGCAACAGTCAAAGCCAGCTCACTGCCAGCGGTTCGCGCGTGACTGCAGCCTTGTGATGTGGCTTATTGTACACTCGACTAATAAATGTCAAGATTATTGTACGCTCGTCCAATTGACGCTTCCGCACCGGAAGACAGCCCCCGCCAGAGGGATCGCTCATTGCACCCCCAGCAGTCTGCTGTAGAAATAAGGCGCGAGACACAATCAGGCGGGGATCCTTCGGCCGTGGAAAAGGGAAAAAGAAAGCGCCTCAATCCCGAGGACCGCCGCCGGATGATGCTGCAAGCAGCCCGGGACACTCTGGCAAAGAACGGAGCCCAGGGCACCGGCGTGCGGGAAATCTGCAAGGACCTTGGAGTGTCACCCGGCCTGCTCACCCATTATTTTGATGGCAAGGACAGCCTGTTCCTCGAAGCCTACCAAGAGATGGCACAGCAGTATTTGGCCGATATTCGCTCCTCAGCCCTCCGACCGGGCCTGAGCGCTGAGGAACGGCTGAAATCCGTGTTTCAGCTATATTTTTCAGCCGAATGGGCGGGAGCCGGCACCATCGGAACCTATACCGGTTTCTGGAGCCTGTCTCAGACCATCCCAGAACTGAAGGAGGCCTTTGAAGAAACCTTCCGGGGCCAGCAATCCGCTTTGGAAACCTTGATCCGTGATCTGGTAGAGGAACGCCAGGTCGATATCGACCCGCAGCCTTTTGCCGCCTTTCTGCTGGTGTTCCTCGAGGGCATCTGGTTCGAGCGCTGCCTGAACCCCAATGTGGTGGACGAGGAAAGCATACAAGCGTTTTGCTGGGATTGGCTGGAGTGTTACCTGGCAGCCAAATGCCAGCCAGCATCCCCTCCATCGCCCGGCTGATATTTAGCCTCATTGCAACGGCGATGCATGTGGTAACCGGCCAGAATGGGACGGCCTTAAAGGTGCTCAAGCCATTCGGAAAAATTTCTTTGCGCAAGCAGAGCGTGCAACGGGGATGGGCGGACGGCTAGGCTGCCTGGATCCAGGCAACATCCGTGATTTGTCGCAAAGGATGGATTGATAGCCCAAACGAACGTCTCTATAACACGGCTGACGGGAGATTAGCTCAGCGGTTAGAGCAGAGCGCTCATAACGCTTTGGTCCAGAGTTCGAATCTCTGATCTCCCACCAAGACTCCAGCTTGGACTGCTCAAAACCTGTAGTAAGAGTTGGGGAACCCTTCGTGTGATTTGTGCCCGGAACCGTCCTGTTGGGAGCCCGCCGGGCAGCAGCCTGCAAGCACGGCGAATAGGCCAAGCGCATGCAAGCGCTGCATCGGCCCATTTCCTGGCATCCAAACGCTTCTAACCAACAAATCGCATGTAACCCGGCCAGCGGCACAGGCGGTTGGCGCCTGATGCCTTGCCAGGCGGCGTTTGCAGGCCTGCAAAGACAAGCCGGGGCAGCAGCGGGCCCCGGCTGCGGATCTTCGTTCAATACCACCCGGCAATGGTGGCGGTGGTTCCGGTGGCCTCGACGCCGACAGCAGAGAAACCAATGGTCTCGCCTGCTTCCACAGCATAGGTGATGACAGTGCCCGCCTCGTCGCGCAGCGCCAGATCACCCGAGGTCAGCACCCGCAGCACCCGGGGCCTGACCGGCAGATCCACCCCGTTCTGCGGTGTGATGGCCATGTGATGCGTAACCGGACTTTCCAGCCCCCGTCGGTGATTGGCGAAAGGATCGATCTGAGGCATGGAGGGACTCCCAACAGTGTTTCATTCCGGAACAAGCTGCCCGGGGCCAGAGTGATAGCCGCAAAGAAAGAAAATTGCGGAAAGCGGGCGTGCGCCTCTGACGCCTGCCGCGCAACACCCCTGCTGCCCTGGCGGGCCCCTACTGGTTAGCGGGCGATCACGATATCCGCCTTCAATCCGCCCAGATCGGTGCTCTCACCAAGCCGCAGTGTGCCGCCATGGGCGCGGGCGGTGTCCGCCACAATCGCCAGCCCCAGCCCCACACCCGAGCCGCGGTTCTGGTTGCGCGCCGGGTCCAGCCGGGTGAAAGGCCGGATTGCATCTCCGCGCTGATCCGCGGGAATGCCGGGGCCGTCATCCTCGACCCGGATCCGCATCGAACGTTCCGTCAGCGCCAACGAGACCCGCGCCTGGGACCCGTAACGCACGGCATTGGAGATCAAATTCTCCACCGCCCGCCGCATCGGCTGGCGCCGCAGCAAAACATCGCCTTCTCCTGTCATCTCCCCCAGCGTGACCTGTTTTTCCTGACGCTGCCAGTCACTGGTGATGGTGCGGATCAGTTCCCGCGGGTCCACCGGCTCGGGCTCGCTGACCGTGGCACCGCGGGAAAAGTCAAGGAAGGCATCCAGCAGCGCCTGCATCTCGTCAACGTCCCGCAGCATCGGCGCAGCCTCTGCTTCGTCGAGAAACGCCAGCTCCAGTTTCAGCCGGGTCAGTGGCGTACGCAAATCGTGGCTCACCCCGGACAGCATCAGCGTGCGCTGTTCGATCTGCCGCTCAATCCGCGCCCGCATGTTCAGGAATGCGCTGCCGGCCGCCCGCACTTCCAGCGCACCTGCAGGCGAATAAGGCACCGCCCGCCCCCGCCCGAACGCTTCAGCGGCATTGGCCAGCCGTTTGATCGGCCGCAGCTGGTTGCGCATGTAGAGAAAGGAAATCAGCATCATCAGCAAACCGAACAGCAGCATGGTGACAATCAGCTGGTGCGGCGCCGCGGCGGTTAGGCGGCGGCGGTCGAAATTCAGCTCCATCAAGCCATGCGCGGTGCCGAAATAGATCTGCACCGTCCGGTCCGCCGGAAACCGGGCTGCCAGGAAGCCAGGTAAGGTCTTCTCCAGTTCCTCCCGAACCACCCTGCCTGAGAATTCAACCAGGCTGAACTGATCCTCCGGCAGCGGGGCGCCGGGTGCCAGAAACTCCGCCTGCATGTTCAGGGGCACTAGCAGCGGTGTGATCTGCGCCAGCGCCGTTTCCTGATCCGGCGCTGCGTCCGCAACCTGACGCAGCAACTCCAGCTCGCGCTGGATGGTGGCGGTCATCTGCACCGTCACGTCTTCGAGGTCGCGTTTGATGAACACTACTGAGACCACAATCTGCAGTGCCACGATGGGCACCACCAGGATCAGGGCCGCCCGGGCATAGAGGCTGCGCGGCATATATCGTTTGAGCCATTTGAAGAACATGGGCTAAGCCTATAGGGCGCTTGGAAATGAGGAAAGACGGTCCGGGCGTGCAGCGGCCAGGAAAACAGCAGCGGAGCAAGACCATGCAAGCACCAGACGATTTCAATCCGCAACCCGGTCCGGCCGAGGTTCTGGAGCCCGGCTTGCGGCGCATCCTGGCACCCAACCCTTCGCCGATGACCTATCGCGGCACCAATACCTATGTCTTGGGCACCGATGAGCTGGCGGTGATCGATCCGGGCCCCGATTCCGATGATCATCTGGCAGCGATTCTCGAAACCGTGCAACCCGGGCAGGCCATCACCCATATCATCGTGACCCACACCCACCTGGACCACTCTCCGCTTGCACGCCGCCTGAGCCAGGCCACCGGCGCACTGGTCTATGCCTTCGGCGGGCCGGAAGCAGGACGCAGCACGGTCATGGCACAGCTGGCAGCAGGCGGGCTCGCAGGCGGCGGTGAAGGCATAGACACCGGTTTTGCACCGGACATTACCCTTGCCGATGGTGAGCAGATCCGCGGCGGCGGCTGGTTGCTGGAGGTGATCCACACCCCCGGCCATCTGGGCAACCACATCGCGCTGGCTTGGGAGGACGCTTGTTTCACCGCCGACCACGTCATGGGCTGGGCCAGCTCGCTGGTCTCGCCGCCGGACGGCGATCTTACCGATTTCATGGCCTCCTGCCGCCGTCTGCGGGACCGCGAGTGGCGGGTGTTCCATCCCGGCCACGGCGCACCGGTCACAGACCCTGCGGCGCGGCTCGATTGGCTGATCGCGCACAGGGAATCGCGCGAGGCAGCGATTCTGGAGAGTTTGGCACAGGCCCCCGCCACAGCCCGCACCCTGGCTGAGAGCATCTATACTGAGACGCCGCCCGCCCTGCTGAAAGCCGCCGAGCGCAATGTTTTTGCCCATCTTGTGGACCTCTCAGGACGTGGTCTTGCGGCCCCGCAAGGCCCCCTGTCTGCAGCGGCTATCTTTGAGTTGCGCCACGGCTGATTTTTTTGAAAAAACTTCCTTTCCCCCTCTGGACGCCTGTTCCGGGGAGCGCTATACGGCACGGACCGTTCCGGCGTAGCTCAGCGGTAGAGCAGTTGACTGTTAATCAATTGGTCGTAGGTTCGATCCCTACCGCCGGAGCCATAAAAAGCCCTCAAGCCTTTGGCCTGAGGGCTTTTTTGGTTGCTTCGGCAGCAGTTTTAGCTGCCGCCGGGTTTTCTCTGAAACTTCAATGTGCCGGCGGCCGGGTTCAGGCAGAAGAAGCCGGCCGCCGAATAGCTTCTTCGATGATGGCAACGGCTTCTTCGCAGTCGGCCTCTGCAACACATTTTCAACAGCCGGGTTGGAGCTTTTGTGACACGCTGCAAAACACTGTCAGAAAAATTTCCGCCGCAAAAGTCACCGCTTCCGGCTTAGATCACCGGCATTGCAGGTCAGGCAAGAAGAACAGTTCAGATCAGCGAGAACGCAGCTTCAAAGTACTGGCCACACACCTTGGCGACCAAGAGGCGCACCAAGACCAAAACATTGAATTCTCTGTTTGATTTTTGGCTCCGGCGGTAGGGATCGAACCTACGACCAATTGATTAACAGTCAACTGCTCTACCGCTGAGCTACGCCGGAACACGAGGCGGGGTATAGAAATAACTCTGCCCCGCGTCCAGAGTAAATCTGCGGATTCGAAAGATTTTTTTCTGGCACCTCAAAGGCCGGAAATTGCGGGACATTTCCCAAGGAACCGCCTTTGCAGCGCCACAGTGCCAGACCGCCAAACTAAGCCCCCGCAGCGCCATCGGGATGAGCCTGCCCGCTTCCCGGCCCGCAGGTCTTCACCCCTGCAGATGCGAGGCCAAAATCTGTTCAGCGCTTGCCCAGGCCAGCTGGAAGGGCGCAAGCGGCGGGGTACAGCCCTCTTCCGCCGTTTCTATCGCCAGCATCGCGGTCCGCAGGTCCGACAGCCCCAGCACCGCAGCCGACCCCGCCAGCCGGTGCGCCTCTTTGCGCTGGCCGTCTTCCAGCCCAGTGCTGCCTTGCAGCCCCTGCTGCAGCTGCCGCACCTCATCGCAGAAATTCAGCAGGAAGCTGCGGGCACGCTCCTGCCCCAAGGCTTCGAAGAACTGGTGAATATCCGACTCGGTCCGTGGAAGCGCCTTCACGCCGCCGCCCGCCCGGCGCGCGATCACATCCGCAAGCCCGGCCCTATTTGCCGGTTTTGTCAGAACTTCGGCAAATCCCGCCTTCAGGATACGGGCATGATCTTCTGCCGCCGCATGGGCGGTGAGAGCCACGATATCAGTTCCCTCAGCCAGCTGCTGCATCCGGATCCGGCGCAGAGCTTCGATTCCATCCACATGCGGCATGCTGATGTCCATCAGGATCAGATCAAAGTGCCCTTCCGCGGCTGCCTGCACCGCCTCGGCACCGCCAGGAACCGCAGTTACGTGATGCCCTTCTTGGCGCAGCATAGTGGCCAGCAGCTCGCGGTTGATGTCATTGTCTTCGGCAATCAGCAGCCGGCAGGCGCCGTTTGACTTCGGCTCGTCCTGCTCCGACTGGCGCAGCGGCGCCTTGGCCGCGGGCAGCGGCAGAGAAATCGAGAACAGGCTGCCTTCGCCCGGCTCACTCTCGCAATTGATGGTGCCGCCCATCGCCTGCACCAAACGCTTGGTGATCGACAGGCCCAGCCCCGTGCCCTCGCTGCCCCTGCCATAGCTGGCATCAAGGGTGATGAAATCCTCGAAGATCCGCCCCAGATTCTCCGGTGCTATTCCCTGGCCGGTATCGGCGACGTGAAATTCCACAGTTTGGCTGCCCGGAACACGCATCACATCGACACTCACCGCACCTTCACCTGTAAACTTCAGCGCATTGCCAATCAGATTCAGCAGCACCTGCTGTACCGCGCGGGGCCGGCCTGCCACCACAGGCTTGCCATCGAGACTGCAGTGCAGCGACAGATCAATTCCGCGCCCCCGGGCGCTGGCCTGCTGGCTCTCAACCAAACCGCTGACCAGATCCTCCAGATCAAAAACCCTCAGCTTCTCCGGTTCGGCGCCGGACTCCAGCCGCGACAGTTCCAGCACGTCGTTCACATGGTGCAGCAGCAGTTCCCCTGAGACCCGCATCGCCTGCAAATACCTGCGCTGCTCCGGTGTTGGTCCTGTCCCCTCGATCAGATCGATGGCCCCAAGCACCCCGGTCAGCGGCGTGCGCATCTCGTGGCTGACCACGGTAAGCAGATTGTGTTTGGCCCGCTCGCCTGCCAAGGCATCATCCCGCGCCCTGCGCAGTTCCTCCTCGGCGGCAATCCGCTCCGAGATATCCCTCAGGAAGCTGACAAAGACCGTGTCGGTTCCCGACTGGCTGACCGAAACCGACAGCTCCACCGGGAACAGCTCGCCGGATTTGCGCCGTGCCTCCAACTGCAGCCGCCCTTTGCCGACCACCCTGGCCTCGCCGGTTTGCAAGAACCGCCGCATGCCCGCTTTATGAGCTTCCTGCAGATGATCCGGAACAATCAGGTTCACCATCGGCTGGCCGACCGCCTCGGCGCTGCTGTAGCCGAACACGGTTTCCGCCGCACCGTTGAACGCCTGAATCCGCCCGTCCGCCCCAACCACCAGAATCGCGTCCAGGGAGGAGGCGATCATGGCCTCCATCCGTGCCGCGGCCCGGCTGCGCTCCATCGCAAGCCTGCGCCCCTTGCGGTACAGCCGCCCCAGCACCAGCGCCGCAAGTGCCAGCGCCAGTACCAGAGCCAGGACCACCCAGCCCAGATGCGCAAGAATGGAGAACAGTTTCAGCCGCTTGTCCTTGGAATCCTCGGCCTGCAACACCACACCGAACAGCGCCAGCTCACGCACGTCTCCGCTATTGGCTGCAAGTTCTTCTGCAAGCTCCGGCAGACTGCTCAGCAGCGCCGTGTCACTGCCGTCAACAGCGGCGGTCAGCCTGTCCAGCCGCGCCTGCATCCGCTGCAGCAGACCTGCCCCCGCCGGGCTCTGGCGGAGGCCTTCGAACAGCGGGCTTTCGCGGAAGGTGGCGATCCGGCTGTAGTAGATATCGAACTGGCGCCGCAGCTTGGGCAGATCGGCCTGCGTCCGGGCGGTAAGTACCGCGCTTTCCAGCTTGAGGTGTTCGACCTCGGCCTGGGACAGGTTCCATTGCATGTTGTCGGTGGCAGCCGTCGACAATTGTTCAAGCTGCAGAAGCACCTGGTGGCCCAGCCGTACCGACTGAGCTGACAAAGCCGCTGCCAGCGCAAACACCAGCGCCAAAACCCAGCGCGGCATGGTTGGAAACCCGCGGAGCATTACCGGCTGTCCCCTGCCTCGCGGTTACGGCCGGACCAGAATCCGGTCCAATTGCCAGATACTGCGCGAATAGATCTCTTCGGTACGGTAGGCCGGGTTGCTGTCATAAGGATACACAACCCAGAGCGGCCCCTTGTTGCGCAAGGACATTTCGGCGCCGTTTCGCTCGTACGCCACAATCGGTCCGCCTTCCACGGCATCAGAAACCGGAATCTCCACTGAGTAATCATTGACGGCATGGGCCACCAACCGGCCGCTGCTGACGCCCATTCTCTCCATCAGCACTGCCAGCGGCACGCCGGTGAATTGCTGCGGCCCGCTGGTCCAGATGGTTTCTGTCTCAAAAGTGACCGGTGCCAGGGCGCGGAGATCCTCGATCGTGTACTGCGCAGCAGGCGCCTCCCCGTCCGCGATGCGCACAGACAACAGCACCGGCGCATCTTCGCTGGCCGATACCGCAGCGGCGCAAACAGCGAAAATAGCAACGGCGAGCGCCGCAGCGCGCGAAATCAACCCTCTCATTCCTGCCTTCCTTTCCTCAATCCTTAAACACAACGCTTTGGCAGAGCATGCCACATCAGCGCCGCCCGGGAACAGGCACCGGAGGATAGGTTCCTAACCTTCCGTATAGGGCGCACAACCTCAAGCGTAACCTCAGCACCCTAATGCTGGCTTACCGGAAACGGCGCCATCGGACTAGAATCAAAAATATTCCAGTAATTTCCAGGAGCCCAAGGACATGTTAAAATCACTTACCAGCCCGCAATCCAAGGTTGACAGTTTCGAAACTCTTGTGGCTGTAGACTGGGACCGTGAACTGCAAAACAGGTCTAATGGTTTCATGCGAATTTTGCTGGCAGACGACCACGATATGGTCCGGGAAACGATCTCCGCCTATCTTCGTTCCGAGGGCGGAGCCGAGGTCACACTGGCTACAGATCTTCCAGGCGCAATTGCGGAAATTTCCGGCGAAGGGCCGTTTGATCTGGTGCTGCTCGACTACAACATGCCCGGCATGATGGGGCTCGACGGCTTAACCAAGGCGCTGGAGGCCAATGGCGGCAAGGGCGTGGCAATTCTGTCGGGCAGCGCCCCGGCGCGCACCGCGAAAGAGGCACTGGACGCCGGCGCCATCGGCTTTATCCCCAAGACCATGGGCGCACAGTCGCTGCTCAATGCCGTCCGCTTCATGTCCGCAGGTGAAATCTATGTGCCCGTTGATCTGATGCGCGAGGAGGCTGCCTCAAGCACCCACCCGCTGGCCGAAAAACTGAGCCCGCGGGAACTGGAAGTGCTTGATGGGTTGTGCCGCGGAATGTCGAACAAGGAAATCGCCCGCGAGCTGGACCTGCAGGAAGTGACGATCAAGCTGCATGTGCGCACGCTTTGCCGCAAGCTCGACGCCAAGAACCGCACCCAGGCGGCGCTCGCTGCCAAGGAAGCCGGTCTTTTCTAAGTGCAAGACTGGGTTTGGGTCAGCCCAGCACAGCCGGAAGAGCAGCGTAACCGCGGAACCGGATGCGCCCGCCGGGCACCCGCTCCGGAGACAGACTGTACTCCGGATAGCGGCCCAGAAAGCGCTCAATCGCAATCTTGCCTTCCAGACGCGCCAGCGTCAGGCCGACACAAACATGCGGACCGCCGGCAAAAGCCAGGTGCCGGTTCGGTGTCCGGGAAATGTCAAAGACACGTGGGTTTTCAAACACCTCCGGATCGCGGTTGGCGGCCCCGATCACCAGATGCAGGTTGGTTCCCTCCGGCACCCGGACGCCGCCGACCTCCACCTCCGCCGTGGTCTCGCGGTTGCCCAGCTGATTGGGGGACCGGAAACGGAGCATCTCTTCCACCGCCGGTTTGATCAGCTCCGGCTGTTCCAGCAGGCGCTGTTTCTGCGCCGGGTAATCATTTAGCAGCGCCAAACCGTTGCCGATCAGATTGGTGGTGGTTTCATGGCCTGCGTTGAGAATGAAAATGCAGTTCTGGATCAGCTCGGTCTCGCTAAGCATCCCATCCGCCCCCTCGCCCCGGATCAGCCGCGTCAGCACGTCGGTTTCAAGATCACCCGGCTTTGCCCGGCGCCGGGCAATCAGGTCCCGCAGATAGGCCTTGAATTCCACCACCGCCTGGTGGCCTGCGGCCAGCTGCGCCTCATCCAGCGCAGGTTCCAGCGCACCCAGAATGGCCAGCGACCAATCCCGCAAAGGCGCCCGCTCTTCCATGGGCACATCCAGCAGGTTGCCGATGATCTGAATCGGGATGGAGGCGGCAAAATCTTCTATCAGATCTGCCTGCCCCCGCCCGGCCAATCCATCCAGCAGCTGATCCACGGCTGCAACCAGCCCCGGTTCCATTTTCGCAATCGCCCGCGGCGTCAGAGCCGATGTCATGATCTTCCGCACCCGCGTGTGCAGCGGCGGGTCGGAAAACACCAGCGATGTGGTGTGATGCTCAAACAGCGGCGAACCTTGCCCGTACTTAGGTGCAAAAACCCGTTTCTTGTCCGAGGAAAACAATGTGGTGTCGCGGTAGATCCGCTCCAGATCCGCGTGACGGCAGACGAGCAGCGATCCGTCCGGCTGCTCCAGCACCGGTGATACGCGCAGCAGCGCATCGTAATAAGGAAAGGGATCCGCAGCAAATCCGTCCGGCGGATTCGACAGATCAAAACTCTCCACATTCACAGATACTTGCTGAGCTTCCCTCACCTCTACTCTCCCGCCTCTTACATATGCCTTGCAAGCCCAGATTCGCGCAGGAAATGCGACTGTCAATCTTGCAAAACTCTATCTAACTCAGCGTCAGATCATCCCTGAGCGGTTTACGCACCGAAAAGATTGCATCGTGACAACAACAGGCAAAGCGGATAGAAACAAACCATGAACACAGCCATATCTTCTATCCGCAACCTCGGCCCCGCCTATGAAGAGGCCTGCCACCGAGCCGGAATCACCTCGGCCGAGGAGCTGCGTGCCATTGGCCCCGACGCAGCCTATGCCAAGCTGCTGCAAACCGGCACCCGGCCGCATTTCATCGGTTATTACGTGCTGGTTATGGCGCTGCAGGGGCGGCCCTGGAACGATTGCAAAGGCAAGGAGAAGGAAGAGCTGCGCAAGCGGTTCGACATGATCAAGGCTGACATCCGCCCGCAGCACAGCTCGAAACTTCTGGCAGAGCTTGATGCCATCGGCGTGCGCGCAACCCCTGAGGACCTGAAGGTCACCGAACCGGCTCCGCGCTGACTTTTTGCAGTCAAAAAGAAAAGGCCGCCCCGGGCGGGACGGCCTCAATTCATCCGGTAAGCCCTTGGCTTAGCCGACCAGCTCGAGGCCGGAGAAGAAATAGGCGATTTCCACGGCTGCGGTTTCCGGTGCGTCGGAACCGTGCACGGAGTTTTCGCCAACCGATTCAGCAAACTCGGCGCGGATGGTGCCAGCTGCGGCGTCTGCCGGGTTGGTGGCGCCCATCACTTCACGGTTCTTGGCAATGGCGTTTTCGCCTTCCAGAACCTGGGCAACGATCGGCGCGGAGGCCATGAATTCGCACAGTTCGTCGTAGAACGGACGCTCGGCGTGCACTTTGTAGAACTCGCCCGCTTGCGCTTTGGTCAGGTGGATGCGCTTCTGCGCAACAACGCGCAGGCCGGCTTCTTCAAATTTGGCGTTGATTGCGCCGGTCAGGTTGCGGCGGGTTGCATCGGGCTTGATGATCGAGAAAGTGCGTTCCAGAGCCATTTGGCATTCTCCTGATTGATGGGCCGCGGGCAAAGGCCCGGGCCGGAAACTCCGCGCGCCGCGTAACATGGCTGGCGCCGCTTGGGAAGACGTTTTCAGGGCGTGCGCCAGCGCACATGCCTCCGGCGGGGGTATTTCTAGCCAGAAGAAGAGAACGGGCCTGATTGACAGCCTTCGGCGCGTGGGCCACACCGCTCCTCATGTTACGCATTCAGGACATCACCTATTCGGTCGAAGGCCGCCCGCTGATCGAGGCCGCATCCGCAACTATCCCCACTGGCCATAAGGTCGGGTTGGTCGGGCGCAACGGCACCGGCAAGACCACCCTCTTCCGCCTGATCCGGGGCGAGCTGGCGCTGGAAACCGGCAGCATCTCCCTGCCCTCCAAAGCCCGCATCGGCGGCGTTGCGCAGGAAGCGCCTGCCTCGGACGTGTCGCTGGTGAACACGGTGCTGGCCGCAGATACTGAACGCACGAGCCTGATGGCGGAGGCGGAAATCGCCACCGATGCAGCCCGCATAGCGGAAATTCAGACCCGCTTGACCGATATTGGCGCCTGGTCTGCCGAGGCCCGCGCGTCCTCAATCCTCAAGGGCCTGGGCTTTGACGACGAAGACCAGAAACGCCCCTGCGCCGATTTCTCCGGCGGCTGGCGGATGCGGGTAGCCTTGGCCGCTGTGCTCTTTGCCCAGCCCGACCTGCTGCTTTTGGACGAAC
The DNA here is from genome assembly GCA_040830225.1 of Leisingera sp. Classification (GTDB taxonomy): domain Bacteria; phylum Pseudomonadota; class Alphaproteobacteria; order Rhodobacterales; family Rhodobacteraceae; genus Leisingera. The sequence goes on along the minus strand of JBFOLS010000375.1, from coordinate 4,677 downwards.
CTACCAACTACCTCGACCTCGAGGGGGCATTGTGGCTGGAGAGCTACCTGGCGAAATACCCGCACACGGTGCTGATCGTCAGCCATGACCGCGGTCTGCTGAACCGGGCTGTCGGCGCCATCCTGCATCTGGAGGACAAGAAGCTCACGCTTTACCAGGGCACTTACGACACCTTTGCCGAAACCCGTGCCGCCCGCATTCTGGCGGCCCAGGCCGAGGCCAAAAAGCAGGAAGCCCGCCGCGCCCATCTGCAAAGCTTTGTCGACCGTTTCCGCGCCAAGGCCACCAAGGCGGTGCAGGCCCAGTCGCGCCTCAAGATGATCGCCAAGATGAAGCCGATCACCACCCCGCAGGAAGCGGCGCTGCGCGCCTTCACCTTCCCGGAGCCAGAGGAGATGTCGCCCCCGATCATCCATCTGGAAGGCGGCACAACCGGTTACGGCGACACGGAAATCCTGAAGCGGCTGAATCTGCGGATCGACCAAGACGACCGCATTGCGCTCTTGGGCAAGAACGGCCAGGGCAAGTCGACACTGTCGAAACTGCTGGCCGACCGGCTGCCCCTGATGGCGGGCAAGATGACCCGCTCCTCCAAGCTGCGCATCGGCTATTTCGCCCAACACCAAGTGGATGAGCTTTACGTCGACGAAACCCCGATCGACCACCTGCGCCGCCTGCGCCCGGAGGAGGCCCCCGCCAAACTGCGCGCGCGGCTTGCGGGTTTCGGCCTGGGTGCTGCTCAGGCGGAAACCGAGGTCGGGCGGCTTTCAGGCGGCCAGAAGGCGCGGCTCAGCCTGCTGATTGCTACCATCGACGCGCCGCATATGCTGATCCTCGATGAGCCGACCAACCATCTGGACATCGAAAGCCGTGAAGCGCTGGTCGAGGCGCTGACTGCTTATTCCGGCGCGGTGATCCTCGTAAGCCATGACATGCATCTGCTCAGCCTCGTAGCGGACCGGCTGTGGCTGGTGTCCGGCGGCTCGGTCAAACCTTACGAGGGCGATCTGGAAAGCTACCGGGCACTGCTGCTCGCACGCGACAAACCAGCCCCCAAGGCGGAATCGGCGAAACCCGCCAAGCCCAAACGCGCCTCCCGCGATGTGGTGCTGGCCCTGCGCTCGGATGTGCGCAAGTCCGAGGCCCGGGTCGAGAAGCTCAGCGAAATGCGTGAAAAGCTTGACGAAAAGCTCGCCGACCCTAGCCTGTACGAACCCGGCAAGGCTGCCGACATCCAGGTTTGGCAGAAGAAGCACGCCGAATGCCTGGAGGCGCTGGAACGGGCCGAGGGCCTGTGGATGGAGGCGCTCGAAAAACTTGAACAGGCCGAAACTGGAGCAGGCTGAGGCGCAATGATCGACACCGCATTACTGATCACATCTTTTGTGACGCTGTTCGTGATTGTCGACCCGATTGGGCTGACACCGATCTTCATAGCCCTGACTCAGGGCTTGCCGCCTGCCCGCCGCCGCGCCATCGCCCTGCGCGCGACTGTCACCGCAGCGGTGCTGCTGGCACTGTTTGCAGCGCTTGGCGAGGCGGTTCTGGGTTTTGTCGGCATCTCGATGCCAGCTTTCCGGGTGGCAGGCGGTATCCTCTTGTTCCTCACTGCGCTCGACATGCTGTTCGAACGCCGCAACAAACGGCGCGAGGACCGCAGCGAAGAGGATGACTTCGATGACCCCTCCATTTTTCCGATGGCGATCCCGCTGATCGCCGGCCCCGGCTCCATCGCCACGGTAATCCTGCTGGCGGGCCAGCTGCCCGGGCTGGCCGGGTTTGCCATGGTCATGGGCGTTGTGGTTGCAGTGCTGGCGATCCTCTTGGTGATGTGCCTGTTCTCCGGCCTGTTCGAACGCCTCCTGGGCAAGACAGGCATTACCGTTGTCACCCGCCTGCTTGGCATGCTGCTGGCCGCGCTTTCGGTGCAGTTTGTGCTCGACGGGCTGCGCGCATTTGGTTTTGCAGGCTAGCATAACGCCCCGGCCCGCCTACATTAAGTTCAGGAGGTGGCCAAATGGGCGAATATGAAATCGGGCGGTTTATCTACCTTGTGATCCTGCTGGTTGCGGTCGGTTCCTGGGTCTTTGTCCAGAACCGCCAGAGCATCGGCAAGACCCTGCAGATGTTTGCCGTCTGGGGGTTCATCTTCCTTGGTGTCATTGCCTCCTACGGCCTGTGGGAAGATATCCGCCGGACCGTGCGCCCGCAGCAAAGCGTCGCCGTCGATGCCGGCCGGGTCGAAGTGCCCCGGGCTCCGGACGGGCACTATTATTTGACCTTGGACGTCAATGGCCAGCCCATCGAATTCCTGGTCGACACCGGTGCCAGCCAGGTTGTGCTGAATGCAGCCGATGCCAGGCGTGCCGGAATCGACACCGATAAACTCGCCTACCTCGGCCGTGCCAATACTGCCAATGGCGAGGTGCGAACGGCCTCGGTCTGGATCGATGACATGTCGCTGGGCGGCATCACCGACAAAGATGTGCGCGTTTGGGTCAACCAGGGTGAACTGGAACAATCGCTGCTGGGCATGGGTTACCTGCAGCGCTGGTCCAGTATCGAGATCCGCAAGGGCGCGCTGGTTCTGACGCGCTGATCCGCCCCGGCACTGCAACGGCCCGGTTTCTTGAGCCGGATCAAGGAATTCCCTCTTCAAACCTTCTAGGCTGGTCCGCATCACACCCAACAGAAAGGAGCGTGACAGCCCCGTGAAGCAAGCAGAACTGGAACAACTCAGAGAGAGCTACGGCAAACTGCAGGATGACGTCGGCCGGAACCCTGCATTCTTCTACGAAGCTCTATTCCGCCATGCACCCGGCCTGCGCCAAATGTTCCGCGAGGACCTGGAAGGCCAGGGCATGAAATTCATGACAACGCTGGGAGTCATTCTCGCCAGGCTGGATGATGAGAGCGCCGTTGACCCGCACTTCCAGGAATTGGGCAAAAGGCACAAAAGCCTCGGTGTCCTGGCCTCACATTTTGCGCCGATGGAAGAAGCGCTGATCGACGCGCTGCGTCATGCCCTTGGCGCAGAGCTCACCCCGGAGCTTGAAGCGCTCTGGCGCCAGGCCTTTGAAGAAATCGCTGACAAGATGATCCAGCGCGGCGGCATTCCGGACCGTTGAACGCGGCCCGGTCCCCGGATCAGCTTTCTTCCGAAGACGGAAGGATAAACCCGGTGATCGGGTAGACACGGCCGAAAGCGCCCGGGTTGCTCTCCAGGCGCACCGCTGACCAATCGTTGTCCTCGGAGACGTCAATCACCGCCATGCCCAGCGAGATCTTGTTGCGGTGCCAGTTGGCGTGATTGACTTCGATCCTGCGGGTGTCTTCGACTTTTGACACTACAGCAACATGGCCCAGCGGGTTGGACCGCGTTGCGCTGAACGCCATCACCGCCCCGGGCTGGGGCTCCTGGCCGCGTGAGAACTGGTCCTTGGCCTGGCTCCACCAGGTCTTGGCGTTGCCGTAGATCTCAATGCCGCTGGCATTGCGCGCAAAGGGCACGCACCAGACACGTTTGCCGCTGGACTGCAGTGTCTCGACTTGGCTCACAGCATACTCAAGACGCGCAGCCTCAACCTCGGCCCGGCTTACCGATCCCGCATTCGGAGTTGCGCAATTGGCAAGGATCAGCAGCCCTGCTGCAGCAAACGGCAACCGCCGCGCCCGCAAAAACGAACGTCTCATGGTGATCTGTCCCCCAGTCGTCTTATTCTTTTGGCGGGGAGCAATACTGCGGAACAGCGTTTCAGGCGAGCATTTCCTGCACAGTTGAAACAAATCTGAACGGAATTGGCAAAAAACCGCCGAAGGGGTTGGGCTTACAGGCTATTTCTCAGCCTTTTTCTCCCAGCGGCCGCTTTCTTCGGACCAGTATTGCGCGGAACAGCCTGCATCGGTCAGGCTTTTCCACTGGCTGCGGGCGTGCTGGACAGCCTCCGGATCGGTACCATCAAACAGAATGCAGACACGCTGAAGCGCCTGCACTTCTTCCGCACTGACCGGAGCGCCATCCACTGCCATCACGCAGTCCGGGCTATTGGCAGCCTCTGTTTCAGAGGTCAGCAGAACAGGCTGCAAAGCATCATGGGGGCCGCCGACCAAGCCATGGGCCAGGAAGCTCTCTTCCGGCCCCAGCCACAGGCGGTCATCCAGCCAGGCCATACGCTCGGGGTCGCGCCCGCGCACCGCAATGCGCCAGCCCGCCCCGCGCGCCTTGTCCACGAGAACCGGCAGGGTCTCCTCCAGCGGCCTGCGTGTCAGATGATAGAAGTAGGCAGCCCCCATGGCGCGTTATTCCGCTTCGAACTTATCCGCGACCAGCCGGTTCAGCGCCATCACGCCCCAGCCGGTGGCGCCCTTGGGAGCGTAAGATGTATCAGACTTCACCGATGCCACACCCGCGATATCCAAATGGATCCAAGGCATGTCCTCTTTGATGAAGCGCTGCAGGAACTGCGCTGCTGTGATTGAGCCCGCCGGGCGGCCGCCCACATTCTTCATGTCTGCAATACGCGACTTCAGCTGGTCATCATAAGCCTGCCCCAACGGCATCCGCCAAGCCCCCTCGTCCTCGGACTTGGCGGCCTTCAGGAAGGCATTGCACAGGTCATCATCATTGGAGAAGACACCGGCGTTTTCATGCCCCAATCCGATGATGATGGCGCCGGT
>JBFOLS010000374.1:0-9966 GCA_040830225.1 Leisingera sp. | reverse complement strand
CTCGCAATTGCGATATGTGCGGGGATGACTTACGGCGCCCTGCGCCCCCGCACTTAGGAGAAGAAGAGATGCTCAAAGGCCTCGGCGGTCTTGGCGACATGGCCAAGATGATGAAATCGGCACAGGAACTGCAGACCAAAATGGCGCAGATGCAGGAAGACCTGCACAACGTCATGGTGACCGGCGAGGCCGGCGCCGGCCTGGTCAAGGCCACCGCCTCCGCCAAGGGCGACCTGAAAGGCCTGGACATCGACCCTTCGATCTTCAACGGAGACGACAAGGAAGTGGTCGAGGACCTGATCCTGGCCGCGATCAAGGACGCCCAGGCCAAGGCCGCGGACAAGGCGCAGGAAGAGATGACCAAGCTGACCGAAAGCATGGGCCTGCCCAAGGACATCAAGCTGCCGTTCTAAGCGGCGCTTGCAGAACCGGAAAGGCGGCCCCTCGGGAGCCGCCTTTTTCTTTATCCCTTTACGCGGTCTCCAGCCGGAATTTCATAAAGCGCTGCCCCTCATACCGGGTTTCACCGGTCTGCACCGCCCCCAGGCGTGCCAGCGGGCGCAGATGCCGCCGGGTCGGCGGCAGCAGAAAGGTCACATAGGGAATGCGCGGGTCGCGTCGGGCAAACTCCAGCGCCTTGCGCGCGATCGCGGGGCCCAAACCAAAGCTGTCCGGCGTCAGCACCAGCCCGAAATCCCACTCTGTGCCCTCTTTCTGAAACCCGCCCCAGCCAACGTATGCGCCGTGGCTCAGAAACGCCCAGTGGCCCAGCCCGTCCCGGCGCCAGCAGGCTTCCTTGGCGGCGACAAAGGCTATAGCCGTTTCCTCATCCCAGACGCCGGTCAGCAGCGGCATATGCTCTGCCATCCGCGGGTCGGACATATGCCGGGCAATCTCGACAGGCGCAATTTCGGTCAACCTGGCAAACTGCAGGGCCCGGGAAAGCTTGCTTGTCTGATCCACGATGTTCCCCCGCAACCGCCTGCATTCTCTCAGGTGATACGCCCAGGCGGAGCAAAAACAAACCCTGAACATTTTGCCTGCCCGCCCTTGCGCTCCCCTGCCCCGATCAGCCTATATGGCTGGGACACAAAGGGCCCAAGGCATGATCAAGAATTCCACCAGCAGCATCGAAGACCTGATTGACCTGATGGCCAAGCTGCCCGGCCTCGGGCCGCGCTCGGCCCGGCGGGCGGTGCTGCATCTGATCCGCAAGCGGTCGCTGCTTCTGACGCCCCTCGCCGATGTGATGAGCGAGGTGGCCGCCACCGCGCGCGAATGCCTCAACTGCGGCAATGTCGGCACAGAAGAGATCTGCCCGCTGTGCACCGACGAGCGGCGCGCCAACGGCGAGCTGTGCGTGGTCGAGGATGTCTCCGACCTCTGGGCCATGGAACGGTCCGGCGTGTTCAAGGGCCGTTATCACGTGCTCGGCGGCACCCTGTCTGCGCTGGACGCAGTAGGGCCGGAGGATCTGCGCATTCCCCGCCTGGTGGACCGGGTGGCAACTGAAAGCATCAGCGAAGTGATCCTGGCGCTCAATGCCACCATCGACGGCCAGACCACGGCGCATTACATCGCAGACCAGCTGCAGGGTCAGGTCAGGCTCACCTCGCTGGCGCAAGGCGTGCCGATCGGAGGTGAGCTGGATTACCTGGACGACGGCACGATTTCCGCAGCCATGCGGGCGCGCAAGGAAATCTGACAGCGCGGCCGCCTTCGGCGCATCAGCCGTAGAAGCTCGTTATCCCCTGCACCGCACGTTCCAGCGCGCCGTCATCCACGTCCTTGTGCAGCACCATGCGGATGGTTCCGGAACTGCCGCCGCCGATCACCACGCCTTGATTGCTCAAATGCGCGCGCAGGCCGTCATTGCGCCCATCCTCCGGTGTGAAAAACACCATGTTTGTTGCCTGGGCCACCTCTCCGGCACCCAGCCCGCGCAGCACATCGGCCAGCGCTGCAGCCCTGCCATGATCTTCGGCCAGCCGCGCCACGTTATGTTCCAGCGCATAAAGCGCCGCCGCAGCCAGAACGCCTGCCTGCCGCATGCCGCCGCCCAGCATCTTGCGCCAGCGGCGCGCCTTGGCGATCAGCTCCGCAGGCCCCACGAGCACTGAGCCCGCTGGCGTGCCCAGCCCCTTGGACAGGCACACCGAAACTGTGTCCGCCAGCCCGGCAAGTTCCGTCCCGGCACAGCCTAGCGCCGTGGTTGCATTGAAGAACCGGGCCCCGTCCAGATGCACCGCCAGCCCGGCTGCCCGGGCCGCACCCGCCGCCGCCGCCATATCCGCCAATGGCACAACAAGCCCGTTGTGGGTGTTCTCCAGCGACAGCAGGCGGCTGACAGCCAGATGGCTGTCATCTTCCTTCACCGCGCCCGCAACCGTCACCGGGTCCAGCGCCCCGTCATCGCGCACCGGCACCGGGCAGAGCGCAATGCCGCCCAGCACCGAGGCGCCTGCCGCTTCATAGGCATAGACGTGATAGCCGTCGCCCACGATGATTTCTTCGCCGCGCTGGCAATGGGCCAAAAGCCCCACGAGATTGCTCATGGTGCCGGTCGGCAGGAACAGCGCTGCCTCCTTACCCAGCCGCTCGGCCAGGACAGCCTCCAGCCGGTTCACCTGGGGATCTTCGCCATAGACGTCATCCCCCAGCTCTGCCGCCTGGATCGCCTGCATCATGCCCGCATCGGGCCGGGTCACCGTATCGCTGCGCAGATCGCAATGGGCCGCATTGCCGCCCGCGCCTGCCAGCCCCGCATATTGGCTCATTCCGTCACCTGATCATATGCCAGCGCTGCCACGATATGGACGCGCCGGGTTTCGCCGCCGTTCAGCGCGGTGTGATAGCCGCGGGTGTCAGTGAAATACACCGAGCCGTCCGCAGGCAAGTGGGAAACGTGATGATTCACGATAAACAAGGAGCCCGGGTTGGAGACCACTGGAATATGCAGCCGCGGCTCCGGGTCGCGGTGCCAGGAGTTGCAGTTGTAAAGGCCCTTGGACAGCACCCGGGTGCGCCCGATCGGAAAGCGCTTGGAGAGTTCTTCGTGCACATGCTCGAAATAGGTACCCGCAAACTTCGGATTGAACTCGCTGAAATCCACCTCCGGCACCAGATCCTCGCGCGGTTCTTCGACATAGCGGCCGTCGGCGCGCAGCCAGTAGCGGCCCGAAAGGTCATTGGCGGTCCACTCGGTCTGGCCCGGTCGCTGGGTCAGCGGAAGTGCTGCAAATCCCTGGTCCTGCATGCCGCCCATGAACTCCTCCCGGCGCAGGCACTCGTCCAGTGCCTCCTGCAGCAGCTGAATGTCGAACTTCAGCTCCAGCCGCTGGATGCCCGGCCCAGGCACAAATTCCGCCACCGAGGCGGAATCGGGCATCACGCCCATGGCCTGGGTGACGGCCGCGACATCGGCATCGTTGATCTGCGGTACAAAAGTCATTTCACGCGCTCCCGTTTTTCTGCTGATCGCGAGGGGTGTTGCATTTGCCGCCATGCTGACAGGGGCATGCGCGCAAATAAAGCCGTGCTTTCGCAATACATCTTGCAAAAAATGCAACAAACGGCAGACTCCCCCCATGCGCCGCAAGATCCCGCCCACCTCCGCTCTCCTGTGTTTCGAGGCCGCGGCTCAATCCGGCAGCTTTGCCGGAGGTGCCCGCGCCATGAACCTGTCGCAAAGCGCCTTCAGCCGCCAGATCCAGAGCCTGGAAGCGCAGACCGGCCAGACGCTCTTCAAACGCGAGCGCCAGCGGGTGCAGCTTACCGGTGCCGGCCGGATGCTGCTGGAGGAGCTGGCGCCGCAGCTGGAGGCGCTGGAGGCAACCTTTTACCGGCTGCGCACCCGCGATAACCCCTATGGCGCGCTGAATATCGGCACCTATCCGACGCTGGGCAGCCGCTGGCTGATGCCGCGGCTGGCCCGGCTTGCGCAGGCGCAGCCGCGGCTGACGGTCAACACCATCACCTATCTGGGCAATGATCAGGTTGATGCCAGCTTGGTGGATCTTGCCATCGTGCAGGGTGATCCGCCCTGGCCCGGTTTCCGGGCCGACCTGCTGATGCCCGAAACGCTGATCGCAGTGGCGGCACCCGGCCTCATTGACACCCCGCTGCAAAACGCTGCCGGGCTGCTGGAGTTCCCGGCTCTGCTGCACAATACCCGGCTGCTCAGCTGGCAGATCTGGTTTGACGACCTGGGCGAAGCGCTGCCTGCCCGTCCGACCGGGCCGCTGTTCAGCCAGTTCGAGATGCTGATCGACGCTGTCAAATACGGCCACGGCGTGGCGGTTCTGCCCGAACTTCTGGTGCGCCGCGAACTGGCCGAAGGCACGCTGATCCAGGCCCATCCGCACCGCTGCACACCTGTCAGCGCCTACTACCTGCTCACCCCGCAGGCCAAGGCCGGAACCAGCCGGATCGAGCGGGTGCGCGACTGGCTGCTGCGCGAAAGCGCCGGCAGTGCCGGCCCCTGAGGCTTTATTCCTCGTAAAGGTGAATGGTCATGTCGCAAGCCGCATCGCGCAGCGGGATCAGCGGCTGATACTCGGGGCTGCCGTAAAACCTCTCCGCCGCGGCCATGTCCTCATAGCGGAACACGGCAGCCACCTCGCCGTGGCACGCGTCGCCGCGCAGCACCCGGGCAAAGCTGCCGCGGGTGATCACTTCGACACCCATGGCCTCCATCAGCGGGGCGGCGCGCTGAACATAGTCGCGGAACAGATCTGCATCCCTGATCTTCGCATAGGAGAAATTGAGTACGGCCATCAGCAATCTCCGGAACTGGCTGTTGCAGGAACTCCTGCGCCAAGCCTTGGCTGTCCGGACCGGCCTCGTCAAAGACAGTATTGTAAGGGTACAAGTTTTCACCGGTTTTCCGCTTACCGGGAACCGCAAAAGCCGCGGAGCAGCACTGGCGCAGCCGCGCCGCGCGCCAGCGCGGCGCCGGGCCCAAGGCCGCCAAGGGGTCCCGGCAGGGGCGCCTGCGGGCGCGGGAGCCCGCCCCCGCTGAACCCGCCGGTCAGCGGAACACGGCCCTGTAGAGTTTCTCCTTGGTAAAGGGTTTGTCCAGCACCTGCACGTCCGCCAGCTCCGGGAAACCCGCTTCTGCGGCGCTGATGGCAAAGCCGCTCATCATCACCGCATTCAGGCCCGGCTGCACCTGCCGCAGCTTCGACAGGGTCTCCCAACCGCCACGGCCCGGCATGCTCATATCGATCACTGCGCCGTCAAACGGGCCCTTGGCCTTCAGAAGCTCCAGCGCCATGTCATAGCCGTCCGCCAGCTCCACCTCGCAGCCGCGCAACTGCAAAAGCCCCGCCACCGCCCGGCGCACGGTATCCTCGTCATCCACCACCAGCAGGCGCAGCGCCTGCGGACCGCGGCCCGCTGCTGCTGCCGGCGCGGCGGCCTCGGCAGCGGCCGCATCACAGGCCGGGAAGTAGAACCGGAATGCACTGCCCTCGCCTTCGCGGCTTTCCACCGCCAGCGCCCCCTGATGGCGGCCGATGATGCCGAGCGCTGCGGCCATGCCGAGCCCGCGGCCGCCAGGCTTGGTTGTGAAGAACGGATCAAATATCCGGGTTACTGTCTCGCGGTCCATACCGCCCCCGGTATCTCTCACCTCCAGCAGCAGGCATTCATCCGCCGCCATCTGCCGCCCCTTCAGCAGTTTGCGCCGCGCCGCCCCGTCCAAGCGGGTGCGGCGGGTGGCGACGGTGACTGTTCCCGCGCCGGGGCCGATCGCCTCCACCGCGTTGAACACCAGGTTCATCAACAGCTGGCCGACCTGCGACGGGTCCATCTGCGCCGTCAGCACCCCCTGCTCCAGATCCAGCACCACCGCCTTGCCCATCTTGCGCTCCACCGGCACCAGCGCCATGGTCTCCTGCACGATCGCATTCAGGTCGCAGGCCGCCTGCTCGCGGCTGCCGCCGCCTTTCGCATAGTTCAGCAGCTGCCGCACCAAAGCCGCCGAGGCCTGCAGCCCCTGCTCCAGTGCCTGCACATGCTCCCCGGCCGGATGCGCCGGCTCCAGATGCGCCAGCGCCAGCTCGGCGCGCCCCTGCATCGAAGCCAGCAGATTGTTGAAGTCATGCGCGATGGTGCCCGCCAGCAGGCCCAGGCTTTCGGTCTTGTGCTTGATCAGCAGCGCCTCTTCGGCCTGGCGCCGCTGCTTTTCCGCCTTGCGGCGGCGCAGCTCCAGCCCGATCCGGGCCGCAAACAGTGCGATCAAATCCGTCTCCAGCTTGCGCTGCCGGATCTCGCGGTCGTGCTGCAGGGCAAAATGGCCGATTACCTTTCCATCGGCATCTTCCAAAGGAATGCCCAGATAGGAATGCAGGTTTTGAGTCCGGAAATGCGCCTGGCTTGGAAACGCCTCCTGCAATCCTTCCGGCACCAGGAACTTCTCCTGCCCCTTCAGGAATGCGCAGGGTGTTCCATCGTAGGGCACCAGTGCATCTTCCGCCTCGGCCACCGGCTTGCCGTCAAGACAGCAGGCCAGCACCCGGAAGCACTCCGGGTCCCCCTCAACACATTCCGCGACAAAAGCCGAGCGCACTTTCAAGGCGCCTTGCAGCTGTTCCGCAAGCTGGCGGAAAGCTTCGCGCGGAGAGGTTCCAGCCGGCCCTTCCGCCAGCACCGCCAGGGTTTCCAGCGACTGCAGGCTCCCGATCTCGGCACCCAAACGGGCCGCAAACTGCTCCATCGCTGCGACCACTTGGCGGCAAAACGGGTCCCCGATCTCCTTGCGCCAGGACGCCTGAACCAGGCCGACCGCCTCGCCGTCCGCATTTTTCAGGGCCACGCCGATATAGCTTTGGATGCGTTCCTCGATGAACATTTCATCGTCGGGATACAGTTCCTGCACCCGGCAGGGAAACACATGGGGATCTCCGCTCAGCACCACATCATGGCACGGCGTCACACAGCTTTCATATTCGAAATCACCCAGCTGCAGGCCGTCAAAATAGCTGGCAAGCACCTTGATGCGCTCGGTCTCCATGACCTTCAGCTCACCCACTGTGACCAGATCAGCGCCAAAGGCCGCCGCCATCTGATCCACGAAAGCCTGACAGAATTCCAGTCCGCTCAGGCTGGCCAGCGCAGCCAGATCAAATCTGCTGCTGCCCCCAAGCGCTGCTGCCCCTGCTGCGTCCATCACTTGCACTCCTGCCACCCCTGCGCAGCCCGGCTTCACGGCCCGGCCTGCTGGCAAAACTCACAAACACCCTGTCCCTGTTTCTTTGGCAAGCCGCCCTCTTGCTGACGGCGTTTCCCGCACCCCGGCATTAGCAGGCAGTCTGGAACGCAACTGCCCCGCAGCACAATGCTGCGCAAAACGCGGGTGTTTAGTCAACATTTCGTAATGCTGACGGTTAATTCTAACAGAAAAAGCCGCAAATCCGGAGCAACGGATCTGCGGCTTTTTAATGAATTTCCGCCGCGGGCCTGTGCAACCCGCAACAGGCACGGGATCAGAAACGCGGATCCTCGTCGTCTTCCTCGTCATCACCGCCGGAGGGCAGGTTGAAGAAGCTGTCGGCGTCGAGAATTTCCTCTTCCTTCTTCTCTTCCTCGTCAGAAGAGGAGCCGCCGCCCAGGGTAAAGGTCTCCAGGCCTTCGATGGCGCTTGGAATCTTCGGCTCGGCGTCCATTTCCAGCGACTGTTCGGTCGACACCAGCTTGCGGCGCTCGTCATCGCTCATCACGCCGCCTTCAGCGGCCTTCTTGGCGGCGGCTTTCTGCACGGCTGCATCCAGTTCGGACTGTTTGCACAGGCCCAGCGCCACCGGGTCGATCGGCTGCATGTTGGCGATGTTCCAGTGGGTGCGCTCGCGGATCGACTGGATGGTCGGCTTGGTGGTGCCCACCAGTTTGGCGATCTGGCCGTCCGACAGCTCCGGATGGAATTTGACCAGCCACAGGATCGAGTTCGGACGGTCCTGGCGCTTGGACAGCGGAGTGTAGCGCGGGCCGCGGCGCTTTTCCTCGCCGGCGGCGGCCGGGTTGAACTTGAGCTTCAGCTTGTGCAGCGGATTGGCTTGCGCCTTGTCGATTTCTTCCTGGGTCAGCTGGTTGTTGGCCATCGGGTCGAACCCTTTGACGCCAACCGCCACTTCGCCGTCAGCGATACCCTGGATTTCCAGTTCGTGCATGCCCACGAAATCAGCGATCTGCTTGAAGCTGATCGTGGTATTGTCCACCAGCCACACGGCGGTTGCCTTGGCCATCAACGGTTTTGCCATGTGCTCATCTCCTTAAAACACCTGTCCCCGGATACATCTCTCCCGCCGCCTGAAAGGGCGTCCCCGGCTGGCGGGGCAGGTTTCCGTTGTCGGGGAACTTCCGCCCTATATAGTCGGCTTCGCTGCATAAGGAAAGAGGCCAATGCGCAAGTTGTTCACAGGGGTCTTTGCGGCTGTTTTGAGCCTTGCCACGGCGGCCGCCGCCGAAGGCGAGCCTGCGGGAAAGTTCGATTATTATGTCCTGGCGCTCAGCTGGTCGCCGAACTGGTGCGCGCTGGAGGGCGACGCCCGCAATGCCGACCAGTGCCATCCCCGCCATGATCATGGCTGGACCCTGCACGGGCTCTGGCCGCAGTTCCACCGCGGCTGGCCCAGTTATTGCCGCACGCTCCAGGCGCCGCCCAGCCGCAGCATGAGCCGGGAGATGGCAGACATCATGGGCAGCCCCGGCCTCGCCTGGCACCAGTGGAAGAAACACGGCACCTGCTCCGGCCTCAGCGCCAGGGGCTATTATGCACTGATGCGCGAGGCCTATGGCCGCGTCGCCCGCCCGGCCATCTTCCGCAAGCTGGAAAAGCCCGTCACCCTGCCCGCCCAGCTGGTGGAACAGGCCTTTCTGAAGGAAAACCCTGCTTTGTCCCGCGACAGCCTGACCATCACCTGCCGGGACGGTGCCATCCAGGAGGCCCGCCTCTGCCTGTCCAAGGATCTGCAGCCGGTGCCCTGCGGCCGCGATGTGATCAAGGACTGCACCCTAAGCAACGCCCGCTTCGCACCGGTGCGCTGAAGGGGGCGGCGCAGGGGCGCTGCCCCTCTTGGCCACAGGGCCAATTCACCCCGGAGAATTTCGGACCAGAAAGAAGCGGCGCAAGCGGATTCTCAGACCTTGTGAAGGGCGGCCCGGCGTCCTCTTCCTTGTGCCCGGAAGGGCGGCGGCGCAAGGCATGCACGCCTTTCGCGGCAATAAATGGCCTGTGAAGCGGACTCTGCGGTGATTTGTGCTAGTATTATGTTACGTGCCGCGCCCGGCCCTGCCTGAACGGCACTTCCGTTTTGGTCAGTGAGGAGGAAGAAGCGGATGGGAAAAACAATCGGAAACCCGCTCAGCTGGCTGTTGCAAGGGGCTGAGACTACCGGTGAGCACATTGGCCATACGGTCGGTGAGATGAGCAGCGAAGGTGTCAAGGAGATGCCCAAGGCTCAAACGCTCACGATGGATGACATCATTCATTCCCTGGCCGCAGGGCTGGAGGATTTTGCCGCCTGCCGCTCGGACGCGATGTTCCTGGTGCTGTTCTACCCGCTGATCGGCATCGCCCTGGTGGTGATGAGCCTGTCGATGAACCTTTTGCCGCTGATCGTGCCGATGATCATGGGCTTTGCCATCCTTGGCCCGGTTGCCGCGGTGGGGCTTTATGAAATGTCCCGGCGCCGCGAGTCCGGGGCCGAGCCGCAATGGCTGGATGCCTTTGCAGTGCTGCGCTCGCCCGCCTTTGGCGCCATCCTGGTGCTTGGCATTTACCTTGCCGGCCTGTTCATGGTCTGGCTGGTGGCCGCCGACATGATCTACAGCCGCACCCTGGGGCCGGAGCCGCCGGAATCAATCGCCAGCTTCGCAGCCGCGGTGGTCACCACCCGCGAAGGCTGGATCATGGCCATTGGCGGCGGCGTCGTGGGGGCAGGCTTTGCCTTTGCCGCTTTGGCGGTG
>JBFOLS010000373.1:0-2935 GCA_040830225.1 Leisingera sp. | reverse complement strand
CTCCGGCGCGCCTTCGCAGCAGATATGGCCGTTGAGGCAGACCACCCGGTCGGAGGCCGCCATCACCACGTGCAACTCGTGGCTGACCATCAGCACGGCGCAGCCGATCTCCTGCCGGACTTTCTCGATCTGCTGGTAAAAAGCCGCGGATCCGGGCTGGTCCAGGCCCTGGGTGGCTTCGTCCAGGATCAGCAGCTGCGGATTGCAGAGGAGAGCGCGGGCCAGCAGCACCCGCTGAAATTGGCCGCCGGAGAGGCCGGACATCTGGCGCGATGCCAGATTGCCGGCGCCTGCCTGCTCCAGTGCCTCGGCGGCGCGGGTATCGGAAACGCGCTGCGGTAGGCTCAGGAAGCGGCGCACAGTCAGCGGCAGGGTGGGGTCGATATGCAATTTCTGCGGCACATAGCCGATGCGCAGGCCGGGTTTGCGCGTGACCGAACCGCTGGAGGGTTTCAGTGCGCGGATCACGCTGCGCAGCAGGGGGGATTTGCCGGACCCGTGGGGGCCGACCACGGTGACGATCTCGCCCGCCTCGATGTCGAGGCTGACGCCGGACAGCACCGTATTGCCGCCGTAGGTGACGGAGAGGCCGTCGAGGGAGATCAGGCTCATGCTGCTGGTTTCTCCTGGCATTTCGGGCAGAGACCCTCGGCCTCGATCACCGCGCGCTCGATGACAAAACCTGCCTCGCGGGCAGCTTGGCCGAGCTGTCCCTGGGAGGGCTCGCGCTGCGCTTCAGCCACCGCGTCGCAAGAGCGGCAGATCAGGAAGAACGGAGCGTGGTTTTCACCTGGATGGGTGCAGGCAATGAAGGCATTGAGCCGCTCGATCTTATGGGCAAGGCCGTTTTTCACCAGGAAATCCAAGGCGCGGTAGGCGACGGGCGGCTGCGAACCGAGGCCTTCTTCCCGCAAGCGGTCAAGGATGTCATAGGCCCCAAGCGCGCGGTGCTCCTGCAGCAGGATCTCCAGCACCCGGCGGCGCACCTTGGTGAATTGCAGCGCGTTTTCCCGGCAGTGGTCCTCGGCGGCGGCAATGCCGTCGTGAACGCAGCTGCTGTGATCATGCGGTTCGAAACCTATGGAATCCATGGGATGAGGCCTCCGGGCTCGGGCGGGATTGGCACTTGATATGTAATGTTATGACGTTTATCAACCCGGCGGAATGTTATAAAGTTACATCGGAGGATGGCATGCGGAACACGGTGGCAGTGGCAGCGCTTTTGGCGGGAACGGGGGCAGCCTGGGCGGAAGTTCCCAAGGTGGCAGCGGATATCACACCTGTGCACGGTCTGGTCGCCAGGGTGATGCAGGGGCTGGGCGAACCTTCGCTTGTGGTGCCACCGGGCGCCTCGCCGCATGGCTACTCGATGCGCCCTTCTGAGGCGCGGGCGCTGGATCAGGCGGATGTGGTGTTCTGGATGGGTGAGGCGCTGACACCTTGGCTGGAAGGCCCGCTGGAAGAGTTGGCCGGCGATGCGCACCGAGTGGAGCTGCTGGAAGCTGTGGGCACCACGGTTCTGCCGTTCCGTGAGGGCGCCCGGTTTGAAGCGCATGATCATAGCGATCATGAGGGTCACGATGACCACAACGGTCATGACGAGCATGAGGAACATGCCGATCATGATGGCCACGACCATGAAGATCATGACGATCACGCCGGTCACGATGACCATGATCATGATGATCACGACGCGCATGCCGAAGGCGAGGCGCATGACGATCATGATCACGAAGAACATGCGGCGCATGATGATCATGATGACCATGGCCACGAAGCGCACGATGACCATGACGATCACGCCGATGCCCACGGTCATGGACATGAGGGCGATGATCCGCATGCCTGGCTTCTGCCGGCCAATGCCCAGGCCTGGCTGGATGTGATCGCTGAAGAACTGGCTGAGCACGACCCGGACAATGCCGCCGCCTACAAGGCCAACGCTGAAGCCGGTAAACAGGAGATTGCAGAGGCCGTGGCCAGCATCTCGGCGCAGCTGGAGCCGTTCCGGGCCAAGCAGTTCATCGTTTTCCACGACGCTTATCAGTATTTCGAGCAGGGTTTCGGTCTTAGCGCGGCTGGTGCGATCTCGCTGGGGGATGCGGTTAAGCCGAGCCCGGCGCGGATTGCCGAGATCCGTGGTGTTGTGGCGGACCGGAACGTGACATGCGTGTTCTCGGAACCGCAATTCAACCCTGGTCTGGTCGCGACGGTGCTGGACGGTACCGGGGCCGGCACCGCGGTGCTGGACCCGCTGGGCGCCAAACTGGAGCCGGGGGCGGGTTTCTATCCGGCGCTGCTGCAAGACATCGGCGCGGCGATTGCCGGCTGCTAACCAAAGCTGGTGCTAAAGAAAATGAACACAGGCGGGCCGATTGGCCCGCCTTTTTCATCTGTCGCTGATCAGATGGGTGAGCGTGGCGCCGGTCTCGTAGTAGGCGCTGCGCAGACCGGCAAAGGGGATCGCGTGGCCTTGGGCCGGAGGCACCGGCAGGCCGGTTTGGTCGCCGGTCAGCAGCGCCTCGGCCATAGCTGTGCCGAACAGGGTGCCAGGGCCGATACCGCGGCCGGAATAGCCGAAACAGGCGTAACCGCCCTTCAGATCCATTATCTTAGGCAGATGCTCGGTGGTCATGGCGATGCGGCCGTGCCAGTGGCTGCGCAGTCTTGCGTTCTTCAGCTCCGGATACAGCTTAGCCAGTTTGCGGGATAGCCAGTTGCGGTGCAGGGCGCTGCCGAAGTGGTTCAGCGCGCCCATGCCACCGATGACCAGCCGTCCGGCCTGGTCCAGCCGCCAGGATGACATCACCAGGGCGGTGTCCCAGCAGCCTTCCTTCATTGGCAGGATCTTGTCCAGCAGCGGGGCGGGCAGCGGATCGGTGGCGGCCTGGAAGTAATGCACCGGGATCACTTGCGGCGCCTCATAGCCGGAGAT
>JBFOLS010000372.1:0-8245 GCA_040830225.1 Leisingera sp. | reverse complement strand
CCGTTGCCGCGCTGATCAAAACGGGTCAGGCTGCAGTTGCCGGAAAACTCCGTCAGGAACTGGCCCCACACCGGGCTTTGCCATTCGTATTCAATGTGGTTGATCCAGTTCGGTGCTTTCAGCACCTGCGGTCCAGTGCCGATTGTCGAATAGGCCAGATGCGTTCCGTCACTGGAGGTACAGTACTTTACCTGCTGATGCAGGGCGGCCTCGGGTGCTTTGCGGTCCGGTTTTGCATCTGGGATCCATTGCCAGACCCGTACCGGGCGCGAGATGTTCTTGACCCGTTGCGACCCCATGTCCCGGAAGCTTTCCCCCAGCCGGTCCATAACTGTTTCATGCACGATGCCGGATATGCATATGCCGCCCGGTTCGGCCAGCCCTTCCAGACGGGCGGCCACATTGACCCCGTCTCCAAAAATATCGTCGCCATCAAAGACGACGTCACCGATGTTAATGCCCACACGGTAGCGGATGCGGGTCTGTTCCGCGGCCTCCGCTTCCCGGTCCGCCATCGCCTTCTGGATCTCCAAAGCGCTGCGGACGGCATCATGGGCAGAGGCAAATTCCACCAGCATGCCATCGCCGGTGGTTTTGACGATGTGCCCGTGGTTGGAAGTGATTTGCGGATCTATCAGTTCCCGGCGGTAGAGTTTCTGGCGCGTCAGAACGCCTTCTTCGTCCTCTTCCATGAGCCGGGAATAACCCGCCATATCTGCCACCAGAACAGCCGTAAGCCTGCGTTCCATGCTGTGCCCTCCCCCCTGAATGCTAGGGGGGAATAGGCGGAAATCCAGCGAGGCTGAAAGTCAGCGGAATTTGCGGCAGGTGGCGAGCTGCACCTGATAGGTCTCGGCGCGGGATTGGACTTGCCCTGCGACACGCATAAGCCAAGGCTTGGACCGGTAGCTGCCGCGGGTATAGCCGTAATGGCCTTCATGGTAGGCTAGGTACTGGTTGCGCGCGTCATGAAGCGGAATGCCGTTCTTCTCGTAGGTTTTGCGCATGTACCAGCCCATGAAATCCGCGGCATCGCTGATCCGGTCGCGCTTGGCGCGCCGCCGCCCGGTGTCGCGGCGGTAGTCATCCCAGGTGCCGTCCAGTGCCTGGCTGTAGCCGTAGGCGCTGGACTGCCGTCCGATCGGGATCACTCCCAGCAGGAATTGATGCGGTGTGCGCGCATCGCCGCGGAACCGGCTCTCGTGATAGATCGTTGCCATCTGCACATGCACCGGAACGCCCCAGCGGCGCTGCGATGCCCGGAAGGCCTTCAGGTATTCCGGCCGCTGCTGGATGATGCTGCAGGCATTATCCAGATTGCGCGGCGGCGCCTTGTACCCGCCTCCGCAAGACGCAACCGCCAAGAGGAGAACGAGGGCGCTTATGAGTCTGCTCATTGCCTCTGCCCATTATCTTGTTTTGGCTAAGTTTAGCGGATTGGCGGGCGTGTGGAAATCACAATTCCAGAAGCTGGCTCAGCAGCAGTGGCAGCAAGACCGCAGACATCAGGGTCGAGACCACCACCAGCCCGGCGACAGCACTGGAATCGGCCTCGAATTTCTCCGCCAGCAGATAGGCGGTGACCGCAACCGGGGTCGCCAGTTGCATGATCAGCACGCCGGAGGCAATCTGATCCAGCCTGAACACCGTGGCCAATCCCCAGCCCGCCGTGGCGCAGATCAGGAACTTCACCAGCGAAAACGCAATGGCTGTCCCGGTCTTTCCCGGTGTCAGCCGCGCGACGGCCGTGCCCAGGGTGATCAGCATCAGCGGCACCGCCATTTGCCCGGTCAACTCCAGTGCATTGGTCAGAAACCGGGGAGTTTCCCAATCCTGCCACAGGAACAGCCCGCCCAGCAGCGTCGCCCAAACCATCGGTTCACGGATGGCCTTGTTGCCTGCGCTGCGGCCCGCCACGAGGTAGATGCCATAGGTGAACGACAAAATGGCCGACATGGCGAGCATAACAACTGCATAGCCAAGACCTGCCTCGCCGAAGGCAAACAGGGACAAGGGAATGCCCAGGTTCCCGGTATTGCCGAACACGAAAGGCGCCATGTAGGTCTGCCGGTCCAGCCGCCCCAACCGGCAAAGCACCTCGCCCGCAACCGCCAGCACCAGATGGCCCGCTAAGGCGGCCAGCATGAAGGTGCCGAGCGCCCCCTTGTCCAGCTCTGTGTTCATCAGCGCAGTGAAGATCAGGCAGGGCACCGCCAGCGTCATCGCCAGCCGGGTTACAAACTGGGTGCGGTACTCAAACCCAAGCTTCACCCAGATAAAACCGGCCGAGGCCAGCAGGAACACCGGAGCGGTGATTTCGAGTACTGTCAAAGCGAGGTTCACAGTCTGTTTCCCTGAAAATTTGCGTCAAGAGTTGGACAATCCCCGCGCGAGCGCGCTATTTAAACAAGACGGGGGCTGCAAGACCATGTTGAGAACACGAGCAAAATACAATCTTGGACAGGTCGTCCGCCACCGGAAGCACCCCTTCCGCGGCGTGGTGTTCGACGTCGACCCCGAGTTTGCCAATACCGAGGAATGGTACGAGGCTATTCCCGAGGACAGTCGGCCTGTAAAGGACCAGCCGTTCTACCATCTTCTGGCGGAAAACGACCAATCCTACTACGTGGCCTATGTCTCGGAGCAGAATCTGGTCGCGGATTACTCGGGTGAACCGATTGGCCACCCGGATGTGCCTGAAATGTTTGGTAATTTTGATGGTGGCGCCTATGCGCTGCATTACCAGCTGAACTAACCCTGGCACCTGCCCCTCCGGTATCAAAAGCCGAGAGCGCAGCCATCCTTGCGCGGATCGCTGGCGCCTTCCAGCACGCCAGAGGCATGGATACGGATCGCCTGTGCGCCGCCCAGGGGGGTATCCGGCACCTCTAAATTGTGCCCCATGTCTGCCAATTCCTGGCGCACCGAAGCCGGATAACCGCGCTCGACCTTTAGCACGCCTCCATCGGCAAAGCAGCGCGGCGCATCAATGGCTGACTGCAGCTCCATGCCGAAATCTGTAAGGTTTGAAATCAGCCGGGCATGACCCGTTGGCTGATATCCGCCGCCCATCACGCCAAACGGCATGATCACGCCGCCGTCCTGTTTCAGCATGGCGGGAATGATTGTGTGCATGGGCCGCTTGCCCGGGGCCAATTCGTTTGGATGGCCTTCCTCCAGGGTGAAGCCCGCACCGCGGTTCTGCAGCAGGATGCCGAATTTTTCCGAAGCAATGCCCGAGCCGAAACCGTGGAAGATCGAATAGATCAGCGACACCGCCATGCGGTCCTTGTCGACCACGGTGATATAGACAGTGTCCTTGTGCACTGCTTCGCTCAACGGGGCCGCAGCCGGCATGGCGCGCTTCACGTCAATAAGGGCGGCCAGCCGCTCGGCCGTTTCGGGGGCCAGCATGTGCTCCAACCGGGCAGTGTGGTCTGGGTCAGCCAGGAACCGGTTGCGCGCATCATAAGCGAGCTTGGCTGCCTCGGCTTCGATATGTGCCCGCTCGGTGCCGAGCGGGTCCATCCCGGCGATGTCGAAATGCTTCAGAATGTTTAGCAGCAATAGCGCCGTGGCACCCTGGCCGTTGGGCGGATGCTCGACCAGATCCAGCCCTTTATACCGCCCTTCCACCGGCTGCGTGGCAAAGCTGCTTGCGGCAGCAAAATCTTCTTGCGTGTGGACGCCGCCCATCACCGACAGGGCTTCGATCATGTCTCCGGCAATTTCACCGGAATAAAATGCGTCTCGTCCGTCTTTGGCGATGCGGCGCAGGACTTCCGCCTGCCCGGGTGAGCGAAACACATCGCCGCTGCGCAGGGGCAGGCCGCCTTTCAAATAATGGCGCCGGGCTGCGCCTTGCAGGGTTGCGGCGCTGTTTTTCCAGTCAAAGGCAGTGCGCGGTGTGACCGGCACGCCTTCTTCGGCATAGCGGATGGATGGCTGCAGCAGGGCGTCAAGCCCCAGCCGGCCTTCGGCCTCTGCCAGACGGCAGAATGCGTCAATCGCAGTTGGTATTGTGACCGCGTCCGGGCTGCCCAGCGGCACCGCCGACAGCCCCTGCGCCCGCAGCGCCGCGGCGCTGGCACCTGCTGGCGCGCAGCCGGACCCGTTCAAAGCCTGAATGCCGCTGCCCGGACGGGAATAGAGCACAAAGCAATCGCCGCCGATCCCAGTCATCTGCGGCTCGCAAATTCCTAGCAGGACAGCGCCCGCCAAAGCCGCGTCCATCGCATTGCCGCCGCGCTTCAGGATATCCACCGCCTCGCTGGCTGCCAGCGGGTGCGATGTTGCGCACAGGCCGTTTTGAGCGAAAACCGCAGAGCGGCCGGGATGGTGGAAATCGCGCATGATCCTGCTCCTTGCTATTGCGGCGCCGAGCCTAGGCGCATGAGGCAGGAAGGCAACTCAAATCCCCGGCAGGCCGGTTGGAACGACGCGTAACAGTGGCTGGGAAAGGCAGGTTGAAAGAAGTGTCCCCGGTGCCGCGCTCTGGTGGGGGCTAGGATACGCAGCACCAGGGGAAGCTCGTTTCAGCTACAGGTAAGGATTTGCATATCTGTTGGGCTGCGGTTGGCCGGGATTGCGGCGCCAATGTGGCGAAGCATTAAAATTGCAGGCAACGTCTTTAAGTGGAGGCCTGCTGCAGCGCCGCCGGTTCAGACCCTTGCGGCCGGGCTGGTAACCTGGATCTCGAAACACAGGGACAGATTGTTGTTACCGTCTGTGCGTTCGTATTGAACTTGGCTGGCAAGTTCGCGGATCAGAAACCAGCCAAATCCGCCTTCGGGGAGGTTTTCGGTTGCCACGCTGACATTCGCAGGTTTGCCTTCCGGCAATTCCCCATCAGGAAAGGGGGCGCCTGCATCCTGAATGCTGATCCACAGACGCTCCGGATAAAGCTCGCCCCGGATCCGCACATCACCGGGTGCGGCCCCCTCATAGGCATGTTCGACCACGTTGTTCACGGCTTCGGTCAAGGCGATTTGCACCTCGTCCACACGGGCGCCCGGGATCCCCAGGGTCCGTAACTGGGTCACGACCGAAGAAATGCCGGAACGGGCATCCAGGTTCGTGGCCGTGAACGAGCAGGCAAAGGTTTTTACCATCAATTTCTCGCTTTGCGCCGCCAGCGCATTCGTCTTCAGGAGTTTGCGCCAGCCGGTGCGGTTGCGTCGCTTAGCGTGCCGTAAAGGTCAAAGACCGTGTCCATGCGGGTCAGCCGGAAGACTTTCTCCACCATCGGAGTCAGCCCGGCCAGGTCCAGCTTGCGGCTGCCGCCGAGCTGCTTCATCGCGGCGACGATGGCACCCAGCCCGCTGGAGTCGATAAACTGCACTTCGGAAAGATCCAGGATGACACGGTTCGGGCCGCTTTCGGTTTCCGTGCGCATGTCCTCCTTGAATTGGATGGCCATGGCGGCATCAATGCGCTCGGCATTGACTTTGACGATCTGGGCGTCGTCCGTCATGGTGGTCGTCAGGCTCATAATTGTCCCCCGGGATGTAACGTCATTTTGCAGCACTCTAGACCGCAAAGCTTACTTTTCTGTAGGTATTATTTTGACGATTGGAGGAAAATTGCATGAAAGATGTTGTTATCGCCGGAGCGGCCCGGACGCCAATGGGCGGGTTCCAGGGCATGTATGACGGGGTGACAGCAGCGGAGCTGGGCGGCGCCGCCATCCGGGCAGCGCTGGAAGGTGCTGGTGCTGCCACTGCTGATGAGGTTCTGATGGGCTGCGTGCTGCCGGCAGGCCAGGGGCAGGCCCCCGCGCGCCAGGCGGGGTTTGCCGCCGGATTGGGCGAAGAAGTTCCCGCGACCACGCTCAACAAGATGTGCGGCTCCGGCATGAAGGCGGCAATGATTGCGTTTGATCAGATCGCCCTGGGCCATGCGGAGACGATGGTTGCCGGCGGCATGGAGAGCATGACAAATGCGCCCTATGTGCTGCCCAAGATGCGCGGCGGCGCCCGCATCGGCCATGGCCAGGTGATTGACCATATGTTCCTGGACGGGCTTGAAGATGCCTATGACAAGGGCCGTCTGATGGGCACCTTTGCCGAGGACTGTGCCGAAAAATACCAGTTCACACGCGAAGCGCAGGACGAATATGCGCTGAAGTCGCTCTCCAATGCGCTGGAGGCACAGGCGAGCGGTGCGTTTGACGGGGAAATCGCTGCTGTAACGGTGAAGACCCGCAAGGGCGAGGTGGTGACAGACGCGGATGAACAGCCGAAATCGGCCCGCCCTGACAAGATCCCAACCCTTAAGCCGGCCTTCCGCAAGGACGGAACGGTGACGGCGGCCAATGCGTCCTCGATTTCGGATGGGGCGGCGGCGCTGGTGCTGGCTTCTGCCGAGGCGGCTGAGGCGCAAGGGCTGCAGGTCCGTGCCCGCATTCTGGGCCATGCCAGCCACGCCCAGGCCCCGGGCTGGTTCACCACCGCACCTGTGCCCGCGGCTCAGAAGCTGCTCAAAAGCATCGGCTGGCAGGTTGAGGATGTCGATCTTTGGGAGATCAACGAAGCCTTTGCGGTGGTGCCGATGGCCTTCATGCATGAAATGGGCATCCCGCGCGAAAAGGTGAATGTGAACGGCGGTGCCTGTGCGCTGGGCCACCCGATTGGCGCTTCCGGTGCGCGGATCATGGTCACGCTGCTGAATGCTTTGGAAAAACGCGGCCTTAAGCGCGGCGTGGCCGCGATCTGCATTGGCGGCGGCGAAGGCACCGCAATTGCAATAGAGCGGGTCTGACCTGCTTCTTTGAGAGATGCTCTCAAGGGTGAATTGACCGGCAGATCCAGAGGGGGCAGACAGCCCCCTCAATACGTTGAAGGAGAGCTGTCCATGCGGGCCGACTACGAAACTCTTGCCAAAACCATTGCAGCGCTTACCGAAGGCGAAAGTGATGAAGTGGCGTTGATGGCCACCGTGGCCTGCGAGGTGCATCACTCGGACGACCGTTTCGACTGGACTGGATTCTACCGGGCGGTGGCGCCAGAGCTGCTGAAGATTGGCCCTTACCAAGGCGGTCATGGCTGTTTGCAGATCCCCTTCTCCCGCGGTGTTTGCGGCGCGGCGGCACGCAGCGGCGAGATTCAGCTAGTGCCGGATGTGGATGCCTTCCCCGGGCATATCGCCTGCGCGTCCTCGACACGCTCGGAACTGGTGCTGCCGGTCTGGAACGGGCAGGGACAGCTGATCGGTGTGTTCGATATTGACAGTGACCAGCCGGATGCCTTCACGGCAGAAGATGCGGACCGGATGGCCGCGATCCTGAACCAGGTGTTCAGCAGGTTGTGATTCGGGGGTGAAGGGGCGTTGCCCCTCGGCCTCACGGCCTCACCCCAGGGTATTTTGACCAGAAAGAAGCAGCCCGGCGCCTGAAGGCGCTGGGTTTTTTCATTGCTTTTACCGCCTCGTGAAAAAAAGCTTGGAAATTTCACGAATCTGGAGCATCGTGAAAAAAGACGGAAAATTTTCACAGTGCGGGAGAAAGCTGGTGAATGATCAGGCGCTGGCAGCGGCGACATTGGGGGCGGACATCCGGGCCTTGCGCAAGGCGCGCGGTCTGACGCTGGCGGATCTCGCGGCGGTGCTGAACCGGTCCGTCGGCTGGCTGAGCCAGGTCGAGCGGGACATGTCTGACCCCTCGATTTCCGATCTGCGCGAGCTTGCCGAAGCGCTGGGCGTGCCGATGTCGATGCTGTTTGCCCATTCCGAGGCGCCGGCTGAGGAGCACGGCTATGTGGTGCGAGCGGGCAGCCGCCGTCCGATGGGCTCGGGCGAGGAAGGCTTGATCGAAGAGCTTTTGTCGCCGGATCTGACAGACGATTTCGAGATGGTGCATTCCACCTTCCAGCCGCAGTCGCGGATGCAGACGCCGGCGCACCGGCCGACCCAGGAGGTCGGCTACATGATCTCGGGCAAGCTGGACCTGCTGATCGGCGGCCGTGCCTATACCGTGGGCCCGGGCGACAGCTTCCGGATCAAGCATGAGCCGTACCAATGGTCGAACCCCTATAACGAGCCCGCCGTGGCCGTCTGGGTCATCGCCCCGCCGGTCTACTGACATGAGCTTTGAAGCCTGGACCATATTTGCTCTGTTCTGGGTGGTCTTTGTGACCACGCCGGGGCCCAATGCCGTCAATTGCATCTCCAATGGCATGTCGCTGGGGTTCCCGAAAGCGATGCTTGGTGTGCTGGCCATCCTGACGCAGGCGTCGGTCTTCCTGATCCT
>JBFOLS010000371.1:0-5020 GCA_040830225.1 Leisingera sp. | reverse complement strand
TGCTCGCCCGGCTTCATGGCCATGAGGGCGGTAAAGTCCAGCAGGTTTTGCAGCAGCGTGGTTTCGCCTTTGAAGGAAGCTGCAACGGTTGCTGGATCGCGCGGCAGCACCGTGGCGGGGTCGATCAGGCTCCAGATGCCGTCATCCAGCGACAGTCCACCCAGGCGGAACTGCAGCGAGAAGTCCTGCGGCGCGCTGTCTTGCGAGACCGGTGCCGCCATGCTGGTTTCCAAGGTATCCATCGCCAGGGCTATGGGTAGTGCCATCGGTGCCGGCAGCTGCATATTGAAAGCGATACCATCAATCTTTTGGGCCATGGCGATGCCGTCCGCGTCGGCAGAGGCGCTGGCTTCAATTGCGCCATAGGTCATGGATTGGGATACCACTTCTCTGCTTTCGGGCAGAGTGGCCTCCGTTGTCGAGGCACCTTCGCCGGCTGTCGACTGAACGCCGAACTTCAACCCGTCGGCCATTGCTTGGCTGAGGTTCAGGAGAGACATGCCGCCCCGCGGCAACGTGGCCTCAAGTTTTGTTTCCATGCCGGACATACTGGCTTTGGTGTTTTGCGTGCTGCCCAGGGTGTCTTGCAGGGTCGTCGTATAGCCGAGAGTGCCGATGCTGCGCTGAACCGACAGCTCGATTGTTTCCCCCGTGACAAGCCTGAAGGTGCCAGTATCGCCAGAACCTGCTGCATGAACTTCCAGATTGGAAATCCCGGAACCCTTGAACTGCGCAAAGTCGATGCCGCGCAGCTCAGCCGAGGACTCGGCCACTTTGAAATCGAAGGTGATATCGCCCGGGGTGCCGGAGGCGGTTGTTTCGGCGTCCTTGTAGCGGATCAGCATTTCGCCGGATACAGCGGCACCAGTTTTTGGAGTTAAGACAAAAAGGTAGCTTTCGGCCTCGTTCAAATGCACCGAAACAGTTCCGTCGGTATTGTTGGTGAATCGCTGCTCCGGCAGGGAAATCTCAACGGTGGCGGCGCCCTGCGGAAGGACAAGGCGGATCTTCCCGTCCTCTATGACAGCCTGGCTCCTGTCCGTCTGCAAGTCGCCAGACAGTTCGGCACCAATGGCATCAGCCACAGCTTGGTAGCTGTCCCAAATGTCGGCAGCAGTGATGTCAGCAAATGCGGAAGTACCGGTGAACAGCAGCAGCGCTGCGGCGGAGGCGGAATTCTTCAAGCTCATGTGTTTCCTGTGAAATCAACTTAACGGTGTGCGTTCGTCATTTGAAATGCCAATATGAAGAAAGCGCAACAGAAAAGGCCGCTGCAGGGATGCAGCGGCCTTTCTTAAGTATTGCCCCAGGCTTACTTGATGCGCTGGCCGTTTGCGTGGATCTGGCCGTCCTCGGAGATTGCGATTTTCGAGGTCAGCGTGTCCTCGCCTTCGCCCGGCACTGCCAGCATGCCCATCATCATCCGCGCGCCCATGGCGTCGCTGTCGGACATCAGGCCCATGCCGATCAGCTTGTCGATCAGCGCGTTGGCGCCGGTCAGTTTCAGGTTGGCTTCGCCCGAGGGGGCAGGCATGCCGTCAAAGCTGACCAGGTCCTCGTTGTTGAAGGTGAAGTCGCCAGTGCCGGTCAGTTCGGCGCCTGCGGCGGAGACCTGCAGCTGGTTGACGGTCAGCGCGTTCAGCTCGCCCGGCTGCTCGTCGCCCATTTCCACGGCCATCATCGCTTCCGGATCGAACAGGTCGAACAGCACTTTGCCCTTGCCGGCCAGGTCCAGGATCACCGTTGCCGGGTCATGCGGCAGCTGGCCGGTCGGGTCGACCATGCCCCAGAGCATTTCCGGAACCGCAAAGTCGCGCAGGGTGATGCCCATGGCAAAATCCTGCTCTTCGTCGGATTTGGCCAGCGGCATCATCATCTTGAAGCCGGTTTCAGCCATGCTCAGCGCCAGCGGGAAGGGGATCTCGGAACCGGAGATGTTCACATTGGTCCCCATCTGGGACACGTCATAGGTCAGGTGCTGCTTGTCCATCGCCACAGCGATCGAACCACCCTGTGAGCTGCTCTCCATGGCGAAGCTGTCGCTGCCATCCACACCGGACATGGCGCCGTTGCCGCCGGTAAAGGTGAAGGTGCCGTCAAAGGCAAAGCCGGCTTCCAGCAAGGCAGCCATGTCGGCAGCTTCAATGCCCTCAGGAATGGTGCTGGTGCCGGTGAAGCTCAGCCCTTGCAGCGCGCCCTTGAAGGAGCCGTTGCCGTTGCCTTCGGGGTCGCTGAAGCCCATGTCATAGCTGAGGCTGGAAGCGGTCAGCGACTGATCATAGCTGCGTGCGCCGGCGATCTTCATATCGGTCTTGGTGACAACATCGTTCATGACGATCTGAACTTTTGCCACTTCCGCGGGGATCGTTTCGCCATCCGCGGTCAGTTCACCCAGCGACATGGTGACTTTGGAGGACTTGTAATCGTAGCTCATGTTCCCGGTGTCGCCGGAAACTGTCATCGGGGTGCCGTCATGGGAATAGATCAGCTTGCCCGAGAAACTTTCACCATCACCGGAGAATTCGAACCCCATCGGGAATTCTGCAGGCAGAAGCACGTTGACGCTGCCGTCGCCGTTCTCCACGAACTGGATTTCCGGGAAGCTTACAGTGGCTGAAGCATCTTCTTCGGGGATCGGCATGGCCATCGACACGTCGGACACGGTCAGGGTGCTGCCCGAAACGGATTCATTGCCGGATACGGTGTAGCCTGTGCTGGTCAGATAGGCCTTCCAGTCAGCCCAGACATCCTGGGCGCTGAGATCGGCCAGGGCACCTTGGGCGGAAATAACAACAATAGCCGCGGCGGCGCCGCCGCGAGCAAGTAATACGGACATAAGAGAACCTTTCCCTGTAAGCGAATTGAATACATGGTCTGCCCCGTGGGCTGTGCCGTCAAGGGGGCCATGGGCTGGACCGTTCCCCCTAACCGCATTACCACATGGGTTATCAGTCACTTGGAGGGACGGCGGATGGATTTCAACGGAAAAACAGTTGCAATTACAGGGGCCAGCCGCGGCATTGGCGCCGATGCGGCCCGGTTTTTTGCCGCTGCCGGGGCCAATCTGGCCTTGCTGGCAAGGAGCGCGGACGCCCTGCAGGCGCTGGCAGAGGAGATCGGCGGAAATGTGCTGACCTTTGCCTGCGACGTGTCTGATTACGCTTCGGTTGAGGCGGCGCTGGCCAAGGCGCATCAGGAATCCGGCTGCCTGGACATTCTGATCAACAACGCCGGCGTGATCGAGCCGATTGCCCGGCTTTCTGAGACGCAGCCCGATGACTGGGGCAAGCTGATAGATATCAACCTCAAAGGCGTGTTCAACGGCATGCGCGCCGCGCTGCCGCTGATGAAACCCGCGGGTGGCGGCACCATCATCACTGTAAGTTCCGGCGCGGCGCATAGGCCGCTGGAGGGCTGGAGCGCCTATTGCTCTTCCAAGGCGGGCGCAGCGATGCTGACTTCAGCGCTGGATTTGGAGGAACGCGGAAACGGGATCCGGGCCATGGGTCTGTCGCCCGGGACGGTGGCCACCCAGATGCAACGCGAAATCAAGGCCAGCGGCATCAACCCCGTGAGCGAACTGGAGTGGGAAGACCACATCCCCGCCGAATGGCCGGCCCGGGCGCTGATGTGGATGTGCACTGCTGATGCCGATGATTATGTCGGGCGCGAAGTTTCTTTGCGTGAGGACAGCGTCCGCCAGCGGGTGGGACTGCTATGATCGGGCTGGAGATTGCGGAAAACGGTCTTTGGACCGTTACCATTAACCGCCCGGACAAGGCCAACTCGCTGACCGAGGCGATGCTGACCGAACTGGCAGAGATTGCTGAGCGTGCGCAGGAGGCCCGCGGGCTTATCCTGACCGGCTCTGGCAAGGTGTTCAGCGCTGGCGCTGACCTGGGTGAGGCGCGGGCCGGTTTGGCCACCTCGCCGGTGTGGGAGCGGCTGTCCAACGCTCTGGCGGCTGTGCCCTGCCTGAAGGTGGCGGCGCTGAACGGGACTTTGGCGGGGGGCGCCAATGGGATGGTACTGGCTTGCGACCTCCGCATTGCGGTGCCCTCGGCAAAATTCTTTTACCCGGTGATGAAGCTCGGCTATCTGCCGCAGCCCTCGGATGCGAAGCGGATGGCAGTTCTTATCGGGCCTGCGCGCACCAAGATGGTCCTGGCGGCAGGTCAGAAAATCACCGCGCAGGAAGCCTATGATTACGGGCTGGTTGACCGGATCGTGGAACCAGAGGCGCTGTTGGAAACCGCACATAATCTGCTGGCCCACTCGCTGGAGGCCAAACCGGAAATCGCCGCCGGCATTCTGGAAATGTGCCGGTGAAACGGCTGTCCGGAGTCCGCCTGCAAGTGGAGAACCCCGAGCAACTTGCCCGCTTCTATGCCGATGTGTTCGGAATGGGGCTGCGGGCAGAGGGCGAAACCTGGCGAGCGGGCTATGCGGGAGAGGACGCGGACTTGATCCTGTTGCGCGGCGGCAGGCGGGCTGCGCACTCCCGTG
Source organism: Leisingera sp. (assembly GCA_040830225.1). Taxonomy (GTDB): domain Bacteria; phylum Pseudomonadota; class Alphaproteobacteria; order Rhodobacterales; family Rhodobacteraceae; genus Leisingera. The sequence continues at coordinate 514 of JBFOLS010000371.1, read as the reverse complement.
GTGAACGCTACTGGAAGATCGGCATCTGCTTGCCTGATCTTGATACCGCCTGCGAGCAGCTTCGGCAGAAAGGTGTGGAGGTTTCTGCGCCGCACCAATTCCGGGACATCGGCTACATGGCCCATCTGCACGACCCCGAGGGCTTTGCTATTGAACTGCTGCAGCATGATTTTCAGGAAAGTCGGCCTGACGGTGCCGGCGATCCGGCACAGCCGCTGGGCGGCGGGGCGCATGTCGGGCAAATCACCTTGCGGACCGGAGATGTTGAATCCGAGCTTGCATCCCATGCGGATATGAAGCTGCTTTCAGTGCAGGATGTCTCTGAATTCGGGTTTGATCTGCACTTTCTGGCCTACACAAACGAAACGCCACCGAACCCGGATCTGAGATCAGTGGCCAACCGCGAATGGCTGTGGCGCCGCCCCTATACCACGCTGGAATTCCAGCATATCGCCGGGTCAGAGCTGCGGGAAAGCCCGGCATTTCAGGGCCTGGAGATCACCTAGCGCTTGCG
>JBFOLS010000370.1:0-6386 GCA_040830225.1 Leisingera sp. | reverse complement strand
TCCAGCGTGAAGAACACCAGCGGGGTAGTGGCCACAGTGACCTTTTCCTGGCAATTCGACAGGAAGGCGGCGCGGTCTGCGTCGGTGGTCAGCTGGTAGTAGCGCAGGCCCGCAAAGGACATGACGCGGCCGGCGATATTGTTGATCTTCTCATTGCGCTGCACACAGGTCAGCAGCCCGTCTGCGTCCAGATCCGCCAGCTTGCCCTCGTAATCAGCTGCAAAGGCGGCGCATTCCTTCTCCAGCCAGTCCAGATCGCGGGCCAGTTCGGGGGCGTCTTCAGACGCGTAGAGATCGCTGAGGTCCCATTCCGGCAGATTGCCAAGGCCATCTGAACCGGCAGAGGCGTTTGCATCGCGGACGGGGAAGGGAAGCTGGAACATGGGGGCTCCTGTCATGAGAAATTCTTTGACCCAACATCTAAGCGGCGCCTTGCGGGATCACAAGCAGCCGAGGGCGGATCATCCGGAGATCACTGGCAATTTAACGGAAGCAGGTAAGGGGCGGGTAAAGAGGCCGGGCTTGGTTACGGCAACGGATGAGGCTCAGCCGCAATGCTGATCGAACAGGCTGCACATACGGGAGAACACATGAGCTCGGATTTCCGGGGTCTCCATCATCACTTCATGCTGGCCGCCCTTGATCAGGTCCAGCTCGCCGCCGGGCCAGCGCTCCATGCGGTTGTGGATGGCGTCAACGTTGACGATCTGCTCATCGGAGCCAAGGAAAGTGATGCAGGGCAGGGCGGGCGAGGGCTGCTCCGCCAGCCACGCGCACTCCTGCAGGCTGACCCGCAGCCATTGGATGGTCGGCCCGCCAAGCGCCAGGTCAGGCTGTGCTGCCAGCTGGGCATGCATCATCCGGTACATGTCCGGGTCAGTTGTCAGCGTGTTGCCTTCAAACGGGGTGATCTGAACGTATTGTTCCAGTGCTGTGGTCGGCAGCAGCAGCTCGTCGAGCCACAGATAAGGGGCAATGCTGCCGAGGAAACTGGCAAAAGGGCGCAGCAGCACCGGGATCTGGATGCCCCACATCGGGCCTGTAAAACAGCAGGCTTTGACGTCCAGTGCCTGGATCAACGCCCGCAAGCCGATGGCGCCGCCCATGGAATGCCCGACCAGGAACCAGGGCTTGGGCAGTTCCAGCTGTTCTGCCAGCCGGGTGAGTGCTTCGACGTCTTTCTGGAAATCGGAAAACTCTTCCACGTGGCCCAGCCGGCGCTCGTCCAGCATCCGGTCAGCCAGTCCCTGGCCGCGCCAGTCCACGGTGAGGGTTGCAAAGCCCCGGGCCGTGAATTCATCCGCGGCGGGGCCGTATTTCTCGATATATTCGGTGCGTCCAGGAAACAGCAGGACAGTGCCCTTGGCTTCGCCGTCCGGGCGCCAGTGGCCTGCGCGGATGCGCAGGCCGTCTGAGGCATGCGCCCAATGGGCCTCCCCTTTGGCCGGGCCTTGCGCAATGTCCGCAAACAGCGGCGCAGGCTGCAGCTCGACCGGGGCGCCGTCCATCAGGCCAGGACCGATGCGAGCTTCATGGCAGTGCCCATGTCGCCGTCCACTGACAGTTTGCCCGACATGAAGGCCGAGGTCGGGTTCAGGTCGCCCTCCAGGATTGACTGGAAGGTGTCGGCGTCGGCTTTCAGCGTCACATCCGCCTCTTCATCGCTGACGCGCACGCCGTCGGCGTCCAGTACGATGGCGCCCAGCCCTTCGATTTCGAATTTCGCGGAAGCGTCAAACGCGCCTGCCTCCAGTTTTGCGCCCAGTGCCTCAGCCGCCTGTGCCAGAATATCGCTCATGTCGGGTCCTCAATCTGTTTTGCGCGCTTATAGCACAAAGCTGTGAAATATCTGCAGCCAATACTGGAAAATGCAGCGCGCGGGATTACACTGGAGGGCATCATGATGGCAAATCACCCAAAGCTCAAAGCTATCGTGGCGGCAACGGCGGCCACAGTCATGTTTTCCCTGCCTGGGCAGGTTTTTGCGCAAGTTTTGTCTGCCGAAACATTGCTGCAGGACCTTGCTTTTTCGGAGCCTGCCGAGGCTGCAGCAATTGACCGCGAGTTGCAGGCGCTTTGGGCGAAAAGCGGCTCGCCATCCATGGATTTGCTTTTGCGGCGCGGCACTGACGCGCTTGAGCGTGGCGATCTGCCGGCGGCAGCGGAACATCTCACGGCGGTAACGGACCACGCACCGGACTTCGCACGCGGCTGGTATGAGCGTGCGCGCACCTATTTCGCGATGGGGCTCTACGGGCCGTCCGTGGCGGATCTTGAGCGTGCACTGGCGCTCAACCCCAATGATTACAATGCAATCTACGCGCTGGGCGCGCTGTTCGAGCAGTTCCGTAAACCCAAGCGCGCCTATCAGGCTTACCAGCGCGCCAAGGCTATACATCCGCACCACGAGGAAGTAAGCAGCGCCCTCGAACGATTGAGGCCCTTGGTCGAGGGCAAGGAACTGTAAGCCCCACCGGGGCGGGGGCTGATATCATGGCAAGCGCATCTCGGATCGTGGCCGTTCTGGGCCCGACTAATACCGGCAAAACACACTATGCCATTGAGCGAATGCTCGGCTACCGTACCGGTGTCATGGGCTTCCCGCTGCGGCTGCTGGCGCGCGAGGTCTATGATAAGGTGGTTGCCGCTCGCGGCCCCTCGGTGGTGGCCCTGGTCACCGGCGAAGAGCGGATCGTGCCGCCGCGGGCGCAGTACTGGATCTGCACGGTGGAGGCGATGCCCGAGGGGATGGGCTGCGACTTCCTGGCCATCGACGAAATCCAGCTCTGCGCCGACCCGGAGCGCGGCCATGTTTTTACCGACCGGCTGCTGCGTGCCAGAGGCACTTCCGAGACATTGTTCCTGGGCGCCGACACCATGCGCGGGCCGATTGCGGCGCTGGTTCCGGGCGTCGAGTTTCACCGCCGCGACCGGATGTCCGACCTGGTCTATGCTGGTTCGAAAAAGATAAGCCGGATGCCACCGCGCACCGCGATCGTCGGATTTTCGGTTGATAATGTCTATGCGGTTGCTGAGCTGATCCGCCGCCAGAAGGGCGGTGCGGCGGTGGTCATGGGGGCGCTTTCCCCGCGCACCCGCAATGCGCAGGTGGCGCTCTATCAGAATGGCGAGGTCGACTACCTGGTGGCCACCGATGCCATCGGCATGGGGCTTAACCTCGACATTGATCATGTGGCATTTTCCTCGACCACCAAGTTCGACGGCCGCCGGATGCGTGAGCTGGCGCCGAACGAGCTGGCCCAAATCGCCGGCCGTGCAGGCCGGGGCATGAGCCACGGCACCTTTGGCGTTACCGGCGATGCAAGGCCGCTGGACGAGGGCACTGCTTCGGCCATCATGAACCACCAGTTCACGCCGCTGAAGAAATTGAACTGGCGTTCTGCCGATCTGCAGTTCGGCACGGTTGAGGCGCTGATCCATTCCCTCGAATCAAGTCCGCAGAATGAAAATCTGATCAAGGCGCGCGAGGCCGATGATCTGGGCGCGCTCAAGATGCTGTCGCGCGAATCCGCGGTCATTTCGCGCACCACAAATGCGCAATCCGTGAAACTGCTGTGGGATGTTTGCCGGATCCCGGATTTCCGCGGCATCTCCCATGCCGAGCATACCTCGCTTCTGGGGGTGATTTTTGAGCATTTGCACGGCGGCGGCGTGGTGCCGGATGACTGGATGGCTCGCCAGATCAAGCGAATTGACCGCACTGACGGCAACATCGACACATTGTCGAAACGATTGGCATTTATCCGCACGTGGACATATGTCGCGCAAAGGAATGGCTGGCTGCGTGACGAAAGCCATTGGCGCGGGGAGACGCGCGCTGTAGAAGACAGGTTGTCGGATGCTCTGCATGAGCGTTTGACTCAGAGATTTGTGGACCGGCGCACGTCTGTTTTGCTGCGCCGGCTCAAGCAGAAGGAGGCCCTTTTGGCCGAAGTGAATGACAAGGGTGAAGTGACGGTCGAAGGCGAATTCGTCGGCCGTCTCGAGGGGTTCCGGTTCAGCCCGGACAAAAGCGCGCAAGGCACCGAGGCCAAGGCCCTCAAGGCTGCCTCGCTGCAGGCTTTGGCGCCGCAATTCCATTTGCGTGCGGACCGGTTCTATAACGCGCCCGATACCGAGATCGATTTTACCGAGCAGGGCGGCCTGATGTGGGGCGAGCATGCGGTGGGCAAACTGGTTGCCGGCGCCGATGCTCTGAACCCGCAGATCGAGGTGTTTGTGGATGAAGCGGCCGGCCCGGACGTTGCCCAGAAGGTCGAACGCCGCCTGCTGCATTTCATCACCCGCAAAATCAATGCGCTGTTCGAGCCGCTGCTGAATTTGCAGAAGGACGAAGAGCTGACCGGCCTGGCCCGCGGCTTTGCCTTCCGTATGGTGGAAAACCTCGGCGTGCTGCCGCGCGCTGGCGTGATGCAGGAAGTCAAGGATCTGGACCAGGACGCCCGCGGCGCGCTGCGCAAGCATGGTATCCGTTTCGGCCAGTTCACCATCTTCATGCCGCTGCTGCTAAAGCCCGCGCCGACGCGTCTGCGCCTGGTGCTGTGGTCGCTGGCAAACGGCCTCCAGGACTTCCCCGAGGCGCCGCCCCCGGGTCTGGTCACCGTGCCGTCCATCAAGGACGCGCAAGAGGGCTATGACACCATGTCCGGCTACCGTGCGGCGGGCGAGCGGATGATCCGTATCGACATGCTGGAGCGCCTGGCCGACATGCTGCGCGCCGAAGACAGCCGCGGCGGCTTTGAAGCCAAGGCCGACATGCTGTCGATCACCGGCATGACGCTGGAGCAGTTCGCCAACCTGATGCAGGGCCTGGGCTACAAGGCCGAAAAGGGCGAGCGCGAAAAGGTGAAGCCGGTGGCGGCCGAGCCTGAAGCGAAACCTGCCGAGGCCGCAGCTGAGGAAACGCCCGCAGCAGAAGGGGCTGCTGCAGACGCGCCCGCGGCGGAAGCTTCGGAAGCACCGGCAGAGACTGTTGTTGAAGAGGCCGCAGCTGAAGCTGCAGCCGCTGAGGCCGAAGCTGCGCCTACTGAAGAAGCAACTGAGGTCAAGGCTGAAGCGCCTTCTGATGCTGAACCGGAAACCGAGGTCTTCTACACCTTCACTTGGGGCGGCAATCGGGGCGGACGCCAGGGCGGCGGCCAGCGCCAGCAGAACCGCCGTCCGCAGGGCGACGGCAAGCCCGGCGGCAAAGGCAAGCCGCGCGGCGCCAAGGGCGGCGACCGCGAGGGCGGCCGCGGTAAGCCGGGCCGCAAGGGCGGTCCGCGCCAGGATCAGGGTGCCAAGACCTATTCCTCGCGTCCCGCCAAGAAAGAAAAGCAGATCGACCCGGACAACCCCTTTGCGGCTGCGCTGATGGGGCTGAAACAGGGCGACTGACCCGGCCATGGCCGAAGGGGCGCCCAAGATCCGCATCGACAAGTGGCTGTGGCATGCGCGGTTTTTCAAAACCCGCAGCCTGGCCGCGAAACAGGTCAGCGCGGGCCATGTGCGCCTCAACGGCACCAAGGCACTGAAACCGGCTCAGAACGTCGCTCCGGGCGACGTTCTGACCTTCGCTCAAGGCAAAGTGATCCGCGTGGTGCGGGTCGAGGCCATCGGAGAGCGCCGCGGTCCGGCTCCTGAAGCGCAGGGGCTGTACTTCGATATGACGGAAAAGCAGGAAAAAGTTCCGGCCAACCCCAAGTTCGAAGGAAAAGGCCGCCCGGACAAAAAAGCCCGCAGAGCGCTTGATCTTAAGCGCAACCAAGATACGCTTTGACGGCTTGAAGAGTTCGCCCGACTGGATTAGCTAGGCGCAAACGCAAGACGGGACTCGGTACAATGACCTATGTGGTGACGGAAAACTGCATCGCCTGCAAATACACCGACTGTGTCGAGGTATGCCCGGTGGACTGCTTCTATGAGGGTGAGAACACCCTGGTGATCCACCCCGACGAGTGCATCGACTGCGGTGTGTGCGAGCCGGAATGCCCGGCGGACGCGATCCGCCCGGACACCGAGCCGGACATGGACAAATGGGTTGAGTTCAACCGCAAATACGCGGAACTGTGGCCGGTCATCGTCTCCAAGAAAGATCCGATGCCGGGCTACGAAGAGCGCGATGGCGAAGAGGGCAAGCTGGAGAAGTATTTCTCCGAGGCGCCCGGCGAAGGCGGGTGATTCTCTGCCTCACGCGGAAATGCCGTATTTGTGCGGGAAACCGCCGTATTGTCAGAGGTTTTTAAGAACCCTTGCCAGCAGGCCGCCTTTCGGGCGGCCCTTTTTTGTGATATACTTGGTGGACAAAAGACATAAACAATCGGAGTCCGCCCCCGGCGCACGCCTTGAGCAGTGCGTGTCATGGGCGGTATTTCTGCGGAGAAAAT
>JBFOLS010000369.1:0-4214 GCA_040830225.1 Leisingera sp. | reverse complement strand
CGGCTCACTACAGGCCGCGAGTTCACGCAGCACAGCTGCATAGGCGCCCTGAGATTCAGCAGACCTGAAGGGATAGGCCCACGCGCAATAGGCTGAGGTTCCTCCGTCCACGTCCCTAGCAGTCCCGCATTGACGCGGTTTATTGCCCAGCACCTCTAGAAGGGTACCGCCGGCCGCCGGCTGCTTGCCGGAAGCGGCTGTGGAAAGTGCTGCGGCAATTTCCTTGGTGCTGGCGCAATCCGCCCCCGCACTATCAGCCATGCCCTGCGCAGCAAGGAACGCCGCCGCGCCAGCGACCGCGGCAGCCTTCAAAAGAATGAAATGCCCTATGCTCATAACTGAAAGCTTAGCTCAGCCGGCAGCAATCGGATACAGGCGGGCAAATCAGGTACTGGCGGATCAGTTCACCGAAACCAGCTCGATATCGAACACCAGGTCCTTGCCGGCCAGGAAGTGGTTGGCGTCCAGGGTCACGGTCTCGTCGCTGACCTCAACCACGGTGACCGGCAGCACTTGGCCTTCAGGGCTTTGCATCTGCAGCTGAGTGCCCAAGTCCAGGGGAATATCCTCCGGAATGCCTTCCCGCGGGATCTCCTGGCGGGCAGCCGGGTTGATCGGGCCGTAGGCTTCGGCACAGGGGATCTCCAAGGTCTTCTTTTCACCTACAGCCATGCCTTCGAGACCTGCATCCATGCCCGCGATCACCTGACCTGTGCCGACGGTGAATTCCAGCGGGTCGCGGCCCTCGGAACTGTCGAAGACAGTGCCATCCGTCAGCTTGCCGGTGTAGTGGATGCGCACAGTGTCGCCGTTCTTGACCTCGGTCATGGGATCTCCAGTCCAGGTGAGGGGTACCAAAGCCGCGCAGCCTAAGGCGTGACGCTGCGATGTAAAGCCGTAAGGGATACAATTATCCGCTTTGCCCGCCCTGCCCTTCGTGCAACTCTCCCGCCAGGGGAGAATGCCATGCCGATCACCACCTGCATCTTTGACGCCTACGGAACCCTGTTCGATGTGGCCGCCGCCGCCCGCCAAGCCGCAAGCGAGCCGGAGTATCCGCATCTTCAGGACAACTGGGCAGAACTTGCCAGTCACTGGCGGCTGAAGCAGTTGCAATACACCTGGCTGCGGGCGATCACCCATGCCCACGCCGATTTCTGGGATGTGACCCAGGACGGACTCGACTGGGCGATGGAAGCCACAGGGCTGGCAGGCGACGCTGCCCTGCGCCAGCGGCTGCTGGATCTCTATTGGGAACTGCAGGCTTATCCGGAAGTGCCTGCTATGCTGAAGGCGCTGAAAACGGCGGGTGTGAACACGGCGATCCTGTCGAATGGGTCGCCCGCCATGCTGGACGGAGCGGTGCAGTCTGCCGGGCTTGGCGATGTTCTGGACGATGTGCTTTCGGTGGAAAGTGTCGGGATCTTCAAGCCGGACAGCCGCGTCTACGATCTGGTCGGCAAGCGGTTCAGCTGCGCCAAGGATGAGGTGCTGTTCGTCTCTTCCAACGGCTGGGATGCGGCTGGCGCTTCGGGCTATGGCTTTTTCACCGCCTGGGTGAACCGGGCCGGGGAACCGATCGACCGGCTGCCCTGGAAACCAGCGCATATCCTGCCGGATCTGACCACCATCCCTGATCTCGCCAAGGGCTGAGCGCGCTTATGCCTTTCTTTGAAACCCAGGACGGCCTGAATCTGTTCTATTCCGACTGCGGCGAAGGATTGCCGCTTCTGTGTTTGGCCGGGCTCACCCGCGACAGCCAGGATTTCCGCTACTTCGCCCCCCATGCCGCCCGCTACCGGATGATCACACTGGATGCCCGGGGGCGAGGCCAGTCGGGCCATGACCCGGAGTTCTTGAACTACAATGTTCTGCGCGAAGCGCAGGATGTGCTGGAACTGCTGGACCACCTGGGCCTTGATCAAGCCGCTATACTTGGCACGTCGCGCGGCGGACTGGTGGCGATGACCCTGGCTGCGGCAGCCAAGGACCGGCTGTCAGCGGTGATCCTGAATGACGTCGGCCCGGAAATCCCGCCCGGCGGCATTGCCCGGATCATGGAGTATGTGGGCCGCCGCCCGGCAGCAAAGACCTGGGCGCAGGCGGCAGAGACGCTTGAAACCCTGATGGCTCCCGCATTTCCGGATGTCCCGCCCGTGCGCTGGCGGGAAGAGGTTGAAACCTTCTACAATGAAACGCCCGAGGGGCTTTCCCTGCGTTACGACCCATGCCTGCGCGAAGCTCTTCTGGCACAGGCTGAAGCAGGCCCGACGCCCGACCTTTGGCCATTGTTCATGGCCCTGGACGGCCTCCCCTGCGGTGTGATCCGCGGCGCCAATTCGGATATTCTGAGCGCAAACACCTACGCCGGAATGCAGGGGCGCTTGCCTGCCATTCAGGCTGTAGAGATTGCCAACCGAGGCCATGTGCCCTTTCTGGACGAGCCGGAGGCGCTCACCCTTATCCATTCTGTACTGGAGCAGATCCAATGACCTCGATTGCCATGATCGAAACCGCCGCTGAGCGGCTGAAAGGCCATGCACGGGTAACACCGCTTTTGTCCTCGCCGTTTTTGAACGAAATCGCAGGGCGGAGGCTGTTTGTGAAGGCGGAGTGCCTGCAGCACACCGGCTCTTTCAAGTTCCGCGGCGGCTGGTCGGCGGTATCGGCGCTGTCAGAGGAAGACCGGAAGCGCGGGGTTATCGCTTATTCCAGCGGCAACCACGCACAGGGCGTGGCGGCAGCGGCCAAGGCACATGGGGCGCCCGCAGTGATCGTGATGCCCGCCGACGCGCCCCAGCTAAAGATCCGGAACACCCGCGATCTGGGCGCCGAGGTGGTGCTCTATGACCGTGCAGGCGGCGAGAGCCGCGAGGCAGCCGGCGCCAAATATGCAGAAGAGCGCGGGCTGACACTGATCAAACCTTACGATGAACCCTTGGTGATTGCCGGCCAAGGCACCTGCGGATTGGAGATCGCCGCACAGGCAGCTGCCGAAGGCGTTACGCAGGGGGATGTGTTGGTCAACTGCGGCGGCGGCGGGCTGTCGTCCGGCATCGCTCTGGCGCTGGAGGACCGCGCCCCGGGCCTGCGCGTGCGGCCGGTGGAGCCGGAAGGCTTTGACGATGTGGCGCGATCGCTGGCTGCAAGGGAAATCCGGAGCAACGCGCAGGTCTCCGGCTCGATCTGCGATGCGATTCTGACCCAGGAACCGGGCGAGATCACCTTCCCGATCCTCAGCCGCCTGAGCGGGCCTGGCATCGTGATAACCGAGGAAGAGGCAATGCGGGCAATGGCGCTGGCCTTCCTGCGGCTGAAGATCGTGCTGGAGCCCGGCGGCGCCGCTTCACTTGCAGCGGCGCTGTTCCACGCCGAACAGATTGAGGGCGATGCGGTGATCGCAGTCGCTACGGGCGGCAATGTGGATGCAGAGCTATTCCGGGAGGCGCTCTCGCGCTATGCTTGAGATCCGGCAGCGCGATTGTCCGCGCGGCAGCCAAGGGGACACGTCATGACACGTTTCACCATCGCCTCATTCAACGTCAAAAACCTGATCGGCCCGGAACGGGAGTATTACCGGTTCCAAAGCTACACCCCCGAGGAATACGCCTGGAAAGCCGACTGGATGGCCGACCAGCTGCTGACGCTGAATGCAGACATCGTTGGGTTTCAGGAGATTTTCGAGGAAGCGCCGCTGCGCCAGGTGATCGCTGAGGCCGACCGGCGCGGGACCGAGGCCAACGCGGCCAGCATCCCCGATCCCTCCAAGCGTTATCACCGCAAGGCGATTTTCCAGAAGCTGGCCTATGGCTCTTATGCCGAGGCAGAACTTGCCTTTGCCCCCAATCTCAACGACACCGGTGAGCCGGGCAAACGGCGGCCCGGGCTGGCAGTGCTGTCGCGGTTCGGGTTCGAGGGCGAGCCGGAGGTGATCCAGGATCTGGAACAGCCCCTGGACATCCCGATGGCCTGCCTGGGCGAGGAAGAGGATGCCGGGTTCTACACTGTGCGGCGCCTGTCGCGCCCAATCCTCAAGGTACGGGTGCCGGTAGGCGATCAGGTGATTACCGTCTTCAACTGCCACCTGAAATCGAAACTGGGCGAGTTCATCAAGCCGCAAGGCGCGCCCTACCCGCCCGAAACCGTGCTGACCGCCTATGACGCGGCAGGCCGGGCGATGGGGGCTCTCAGGGCTGCCCTCAGACGGATGGGCG
>JBFOLS010000368.1:0-3782 GCA_040830225.1 Leisingera sp. | reverse complement strand
TGGGAGCGCCCCGGCTGGTTTGCGCCGGAAGGCATCGAGCCGAAGTACGAATACAGCTTTGACCGCCAGAACTGGTTTCCATACGTGCAGGAGGAGCAGAAGGCCGCCCGCGAAGCCGTTGCGATGATCGACTATTCCATGCTGGGCAAGCTGATGGTCGAGGGCCGTGACGCCGAAAGCTTCCTGCAGCGGATGTGCACCAACAATATGGCGATGGCCAATGGCCGGGTCGCCTATACGCTGATGCTGAACGAGCGCGGCGGCATTGAAAGCGACGTGACGGTGGCCCGCCATGGGCCGGACAGCTTCATGGTGATGAGCTCTATCTCGCACACCCGGCGCGACTACCTGCACTTGCGCGATCACATCCGCCCAGATGAGGACGTGCGGCTGCGGGATGCGACACCGGCCTATGGCGTGCTGGGAGTTATGGGTCCGAACAGCCGGGCGCTGCTGCAGGCCGTCAGCGATGCAGATTTTTCGAGCGAGGCGTTCCCGTTTAACAGCCTGCGGCATTTCCATATTGGTCACGCCAGGGTGTTTGCGCAGCGTCTGTCATACTCGGGTGAACTGGGATGGGAGATCTTCGTCACCCCGGACTTTGCTGAGCATGTATTCGAGGTGCTGATGCAGGCAGGCGAGCAGTTCGGCCTGCGGCTGATCGGCGGCGAGGCGCTGAATGCGCTGCGGCTGGAAAAGGGGTTTCTGCACTGGGGCCACGACATGGCCTATACCGAGGCGCCGCATCAGATGGGTCTGGAATTTGTCTGCAAGACGGAGAAGCCCGTCCCCTTCATCGGGCGCGATGCCTATCTGGCGCGCAAGACTGAAAACCGGGGGCCGTTCCTGTGCTCAGTCAAACTGCGCGACCCCGAACCATTGTTGCATCACAACGAACCTGTTCTGCGGGACGGCAAGATTGCGGGCTATGTGACCGCCGGCGCCTGGGGGCAGGCCGCTGGGGCTGCCGTTGGCCTGTGCTTGCTGGATCTGCCGGAAAGCGCGTCCGAGAAAACGGCGGTTGAAACCGGGCGTTTCACTGTTCTGGTCGAAGGCAAGAGTGTCGAGGCCGAAGTCAGCCTGGCTCCGTTCTATGACCCGCAAAGCAAACGCATGCTGTCCTGACCTGGCTGGTAAGAATGGCAAGAGGAGGCCGCAGTGAAAATCATAACTACTGGTTATCATCAGGCTGCAGGAATGGTCATTTTGAAATGTCTGTTTCTGAGCTTAGGCTGAGTTGATCTTGGACGAAAAGGGCAAATTCCAAGGGGAAATTGAACATTCTCCGGACATGTGAGTCAAATCTCGTTTCTTCGGCACATCGCGCACCGACGTGAAGCTGAGGGGAAACGATGAACAAATCTCCTGCTTTATCTGGTGACCTAAGCCGTTGGCAGGAGGGGCGCCCGGCTGCGCAGAGCAGACGGGAGCGCGGGAAAGGCGGCACCGGGCAGATACCCGGAACCAGGTGATGTGCTGCGCAGGAACGGGAAAGCCCGGAAAGGGCTGCGGCACGAAATTAGCAACAGACATGTGAAGGAACTGGGAGGAAATCATGACCTGCACGACACTCAAAACCCTCGGCGCGGCCGCTTTGGCCGCCGTAATCAGCTCGGTATCGGCGCTGGCCGGTCCGATCGAAGACCGGATTGCGGCAGGCGAGCCGATCCGTATCGGCTTCTCCAACATTCCGATCTGGGGTTACCCGGACGAGAACGGCGACGCCAAGGGCTTCGTGAACGAAATCGCGCTCGGGATCCTGGAGGACATGGGCTACAGCGATGTGGAAACCACCGTTACCGAATGGGGCGGGCTGATCCCCGGGCTGAAAGCCAACCGCTATGATATGATCACCGGCGGCCTGTATATCCTGAACAGCCGCTGCGAGAACATTGCCTTCTCCGAGCCGATCGGCTCCATGGGCGATGCCTTTCTGGTGCCCGCTGGCAACCCGAAGAAGATCAACAATTACAAGGACGTTCTGGCGCAGGACGATTCCGTGCTGATCATGTATTCGGGCGCCAATACTGTTGAGGCTTCGCGCAAGGAAGGCCTGGGCGACGCGCAGATGATGCAGGTGCCGGGACCGACCGAAACCCTGGCAGCGATGAAGGCCGGCCGCGCGGATGCAGCAGCTCTGACCTATTTTGAAGCGCTTTATCTGGCAGAGCAGTCCGAAGGCCAGTTTGAGGTCACCGACCCTGCTGCGCTGCCGGAATGGACCAAAAACTGGGTTGGTATCGGGTTCCGTGATGCGGATGCCGATTTCATGGCGAAATTCAACGAAGCCCTGACCGGTTACATCGGGTCCGAGGAGATGCTCGCGTCGGTGTCGGAGTATGGCTACACCGCCTCGCATCTGCCGGGTGACAAATCCGCGGATTGGGTGTGCAGCAACCGTTGAACTGATGTGCAGCGGGCCCATCCGGCCCGCTGCGTCTTGACGCAAAGGACGACCGAGCTGAACCATGGACCTCTTTGACTTTGTCCTGCAGTACTGGCCGCGCTTGCTGGCCGGGACGGGCATGACCGTCGCCCAGTTCTTTCTGGCCGCCATTCTGGGAGTTGCCGTAGCCCTGGCGATGGGGCTGCTGAAACTTTCGCAAAACAGGCCGCTGCGTGCTGTGGCCGTGACCTATATCGAGATCTTCCGCGGCACTTCGCTGCTGGTCCAGCTGTACTGGATCTTCTTTGTTCTGCCGCTGTTCGGGGTCTCGATTGATAAATTCACCGCCGGATATGTCGCCGTCGGCATGAACATCGGAGCCTATGGCGCAGAACTGGTGCGCGGCGGCATTCTTTCAGTGCCCAGGGGGCAATGGGAAGCCGCGCTGGCGATCAACATGAGCCACGCACAGAAGATGCGGCGGATCATCCTTCCGCAGGCGCTGGTCAACATGCTGCCGCCCTGGGGCAACTTGATGATCGAATTGCTGAAGGGTACCGCGCTGGTTTCGCTGATCTCCGTGGCGGACCTGATGTTTGAAACCAAGCAGATCAATGGATCGACCTTTCTGTCGGCACAGGCCTTTGGTGCCGCGCTGGTCATCTACTATGTCATGGCGCGCTTTCTGGTGACGCCGTCCATGCGCTGGCTGGAGGGTTTCATGGCCCGCAAGATGGGGAGGGCGTGACCTGTGTTTGACTGGAAATGGGAATTCACCTGGGAGATCCTGCCCCGGCTGGTTTCAGCGGCTGGCAATACGCTGATCGCGGCAGGGGCCGGTTACGCAATTGCGCTGGTCTTGGGTCTTTTGCTGGCGATTGCGCAACGCACGCCTTACCGCAGCGTTACCTTTACGGTGCGGGAGCTTGTTGAGTTCATCCGCTCAACGCCGCTGCTGTTGCAGATCTTCTTCGTGTTCTACGTCGCTCCGCAATTCGGTATCCGGCTCAGCCCTTGGGCATCCGGCATGATCGCCATCGGTGTGCACTATGCCTGCTACCTGTCCGAGGTTTACCGCGGCGGTATTGAAAGCGTGCCGAAAGGGCAATGGGAAGCGGCCATCGCGCTCAACATGACCACGGCGCAGAAATACCGACGGGTGATCATCCCGCAGGCCATCCCGCCCGCGCTGTCGGGCATGGGCAACTACCTTGTGGGCATCTTCAAGGACACGCCGATGCTGTCGGTGATCGGGGTTGCGGAGCTTATCCACACGGCCAATGCCATCGGTTCGGAAAACTACCGCTTTCTGGAGCCCTACACGATGGTGGGCATCATTTTCCTGGCGATCTCGCTGCCGGCGGCTGGTTTGATCCGGCTGTTCGAAGGCCGCGTG
>JBFOLS010000367.1:0-2517 GCA_040830225.1 Leisingera sp. | reverse complement strand
TCTTCATCCAAGGACATCGGGATGTATTCCCCCCTGCGCCAAAGCTGGGCCATGTCGTCATAATAGCGCGACAAGGGGTGGCCGGACTGTCCGGTGGAGACAATGAAGACCGAGCTGTCCGGATCGGCAAAGTCATAGACCCCTCGGTAGCCGGCTGCATGCACGTTCTGGAACGGATCGGGATCTTTACCCGAGCTTTTGCCGCGTTGAAGGGTATTGCTGCTGCCGCTGGTCGACTGACGGATGTTGACGAAGAACCGCAGCACCGGAACCTTGCCCAGAACAGGGTGGTCCTGCGCAGCCTGATGCGCGTCGCCCCAGCGCAGGGATTCCAGTGCGTCGCCATAACGTTCCTCGATCCAGATCAGTGCGTCGTCCAGAGCCAGCTGGGCGATATCGGTGCAGGTTTCCTTGGGGGCACTTTGGCGCACATCGCACCAGGCGGCGGCGCCGCCGACATCGCGGTAGACGCGTTCGATGAACAAGGGCTCCACGTGGCGGAACTTCTTGGCCACAGGACCCAAGTCATCGGAGATCAGCCGTGCCTGAAGTGCCCGCAGCCAGGCAGCATAGATCAGAGGCTCGGGCAGATGCTCATTCATTTCGCCGTTCCATTCAGACAGCAGGGTGAGGGCAATCTGCCGCTGACGTTCGCGGGTGCCGGCCGGTGCGGCCTCGCCGGTGAACCACAGGTCTGCGCCGATGAGCGGCAGGAGGGTGCGGGCGGTGTAGGACACAGTGTCCAGCTGCGCCTCGATAAAGCTGTCGCGGGTATGCACCTCGCGGTTTTGCATCAGCTTTTCCCAGCGGTGGATGCGCTGCGTGTCGCCCCAGTCAAAAGAAACGTGATTAGGGAACGGGCGGTCCAGGATCTTGTTGTTGGTGTTCCCGAGGATACCGCCAGCGGGGGCGGTGAACTCGGGGTTCTCCGCATAGGGCAGGCGGCCCTGCCAGCGGTTCTCCCGGCGCCAGCCTTGGCTCGGCAACCGTCCCTTGCTTTGATGCGCTGCATCCCGTGCCGGGAAGGCGCCAACGGTTTTGAGCGCGATAGTTCTCTGGTCCGCAAGGGTGAGGTTTTGCGACGGGGCAACAAAGTCCTCACCCGCGATGATCGCTTCTTCGACCGACTTGCTGCGCATCAGATTGATGGCTGCGGTCATCGAGGTGTCATTGGGGCTGAGCACGGTCCAGCCGATCGACACCACATGGCCCGGCGGGGTGATGTCCTCCAGACCGAACATCGAGCCGGGGAGAACCGGCCCGTTGTCGGTCCAACGAAGGGTCAGGGTAACTGGGGCCTCGTCCTTGATTTTGATGATTGAAGGGCGGGAAACGAATTTCTTGTACCCGTCAAAGCCCAGATATTCCTGGGGGTTCTCCGGGTTCAGCTGTTCGATAAAGAGGTCCTGGTCATCCAGGTATGAGGACGTCACCCCCCAGCCAAGTGTATCCGAGCGCCCGGTGATGACGGCGGGTATGCCGGGAATGGTGCCGCCGATCACACCGCCGGAGCCCAGTTCCAGCCGGGCCAGATACCATACGCCGGGCGCAGTCAGGCCTAGGTGCGGGTCATTGGCCAGCAGTGTGCCGCCTGCCGCTGAACGGCCGGGGGCTGCGGCCCAGGCGTTGGAGGCCCCAGCCAGCCCGCGCGGGGCGACTGGAAACAGCAGGCTGTCTTCTTCTGTTCCTTCAGTCAATGCAAACTGGCGGCTGCCGGAGACACCGGGCACAAGAGCGGCGTAGTCCGGCAAAGCCGTCAGGCCCTTGCCGGGTGCGTCCGGCATGATGTCCTGCAGGCGCATCTCATCGTTCAAGGCCAGCGAGGTGCGGGCGCGCAGGATTTCTTCCTTCATATGGCCGGACAGCTGCAGCGCCATCAGTTTCATGATCGCGAGGCTGTCGGCGGGCTGCCAAGGGGACACAGGCATGTTGAAGAGGAACATTTCCGGCGCGCCTCGGCCCAGAGCGCTTTCGTTGATCTCCTGCAGCCGGGCGTTGACACCCGCGGCATAAGCCTCGAGAGCAGTCATGGCCTCGGCCGATTGCACCTTCACGGATTGCTGTGCCAGTCCGTAGATGTCCAGGCGGCGCAGATAAGTGTCGGTCTCGATCGTGCGGGTGCCGAAGATCTCGGACAGGCGGCCCTTGGCGGTGCGCCGCATCACCGCCATCTGCCACAGCCGGTCCTGCGCATGGGCATAGCCGAGACCGAAATAGACATCCTCGTCGCTGGCGCCGAAGCTGCCGAAAATATGCGGGACATTGGCATTGTCGCGCACAATCTCCACCGGAGCGGAGAGGCCGGGCAGGGCGATCTCCTTGTCATATTCGGGCAGTGATTGCGAGGCGAGGTAATAGACCAGCGCCACGGCCAGCACACTCAGCAGAATCAGCCCGGCGGCAATGCGCAGAAGCCAGCGGAAAAGATGTCCCATCAGCGGTTGTTTCCCCTTGGGTTTTTGTCATTTCCGCAGCAAGGCAGATTGCGCCCGGCGGCTGCGGTGGTAGGGTCGGCGC
>JBFOLS010000366.1:0-10937 GCA_040830225.1 Leisingera sp. | reverse complement strand
CTGCAGCCTCAGCCTGCAAGACTGGTCAGGTTTCGCTCCGGATACACGTTTTCGCTTAGCAGTCCTGGTCTTTGGCGGCGGCTTCCAACGCTTGAAACGCATTTTTCCCGGCCAAGTCCGTCTTGGGCCAGGTAAAAGTTACGCTGAATTGAACTTGGGTGGTGCCATCTGCACTGCTGGCGAAGCGTTGTTTGCTCCAGTGTTTTCCTGAAGGATCTTCTTCAAAAAAGCTTTTCTCCAGTGCTCCGACAGGGCAGAAGCACCGGAGCGGTATCCGGAAGAATGGCAAAGTTTCCTGCAGTCACTAAGGTCCCGGTTTATTCCAGCAAGCAGTCGGCGCTGTTTTGCTTCGCCGCCTTTGGTTTAAGCTGATAGCTGCTTTCCATTGGCGGCTCGCAATAAAGTCCCAGCCCGCAATTCCCGCAGTTGGAAAAAGGGGCTGGAAGATCATGACGGCCTGACTGCAAACAGGCGGTCTTCCCGCGGCAGCAAGGTGCGCAGCGCCTTCAGGCAGCGGTAGTGGTTGTTCCCGATCAGGGCTTCAGTTGCCTCGGCAATGGAGGCCCGGCTGTCAGCATCGGTGAAAACCTGGCTCAGTTCTTCGATCCGGCGCAGCATCGGCAGGCGCTCTTCCTCGGGATCGGCATCGCCGGACAGGATCAGCTGCGCCGCATAGCATACCCGGCGCACAGGCGTATTGGCTTCTTCCGGATGGATTGCATCGCGCAAGCGCAGGATGTTGGCATCCGGGGTTACAATGGAGAGGCGGCTGCGGCGGTCGCCGTTTTCAATCACCGCGCCATTCACAAGGACACGCTCCTTGGGGGCAAGTTTCAGGACAAGTCCGCTCATATTCAGGAAGCTCCGCTGCGGAGGCCACGCATGATGGCCGTATTGATTTCCACCAGCGGCCGGATATTGGCCTTGCGCTGAAGCACTTTGCTGGTGTGCTGTCTCGTGAATTCCGCCAGTTCGAAGAGGTCCTGCTTGAGGTCATCAGGTAGGGCGTTGCCTTTGGATGCGAGATCCGCAGTGAAAATTGACCAGAGCTTGCGGTTGTCGTTCAGTGCTGTTGCAAGTTCGCCGAATTCATTGCGGCCGTTTTGGGCCGCCGTGATCAGCCGGCGGGTGACGCGGGCGACCACTTCATACTCAAAATTCTTTGCTGTCCGGGTCGGGGCCTTTGCCGCCGAATAGGCACTCTTCGCCTTCAGAAGGGCATTCACGTGTTTTCCTAACGTATTATTCTTCAGGTTCTCTGAGAGGGGAAGACCGGGGCGCTATGCGCGCCCCGGATCAGGCTGTTAACGGAAGAGCTGTTGCAGGGTCGACGGCGCCGAGTTGGCGATGGAGAGCGATTGCACAGCCAGCTGCTGCTGGGTCTGCAGTGCCTTCAATCGAGCCGACGCCTCTTCCATGTTGGTGTCGGTCATGGTGCTGACACCCGACTTCAGCGAGTCCGTCAGTTTCGACACGAAGTCGTTCTGGTCGGTCAGACGGTTGCTGTCAGCACCCAGCTGAGCCGCGGAGTCGATTGCGAAAGTCAGCGCCGCCTCGATGTCGGACAGAATGGTGGCCGCATTGGTCGAGTCCAGAGCGCCGTTGGCAGACAGGGTGCCGGCAATGCCGTTGACAGAGTCGATTGCGGTGATGGTGATCACATCACCGGTTGCGCTCAGACCGCCCAGAACATCCAGCTGAGTTGCACCGCCGGTGTCGATCAGGTTCATGCCGTTAAAGGAAGCCGAAGCGATGATCGAGTCGATCTGTTCGCGCTTCTTAGCCAGGTCGGCTTCGATCTTGGCGTGGTCCACGTTCTGGGACACGCCTGCAACCACCAGTTCGCGCATGTCCTTCAGGGTGTCCACGATCTGTTCCATACCGGACGAGGCAACAGCAACGGTGGCTTCACCAAAGTCCAGAGCGTCGGAGACGGCTTCAAAAGCCTGGATGTCCGATTCCATGGATTTGGAGATGGCCCAGACAGCGGAGTTGTCTTTCGCCATGCCGACCTCTTTACCGGTCGAGATCTGGTTCTGGGTTTCTTCCAGGTTGTTGTTCACGGACTTCAGGGTCTGCAGAGCAACCATTGCGCCGTTGTTGGTCAGAATGCTGGTCATAGCTTTTTCCTTTAGCTGCGGGGCGCTTTGGCCCCAGTCTTCAGTGCCCCTGGGGGCTTTGTTTGACGTCTTTCTGACAGTGCGTTCCGCCGTCCGGCTTCCGCGCCACCCCTCTTGAGGTGCAAGGCGACATTGGCGCAGGAGTTGCTAAGGGAGTGCTAATGGCGGGATTTGCTTTTTTAGAATTTTCCCAAAATTGCGATCAGGCCCGTTTTTCCAGCCTAGCGGCGCCGCGGGTGCCAAAGCGGGTTCGGCGCCCGGCCTGGTCGTAAACGTCCAACCCTTTGCGGATACGGCGCAATTCGGCCATCCGGGCGGCAACGGCGCGGATCCCGTCCATGGCGCTGTCCAGCAGTTGCTGGTTGCGCGACACCTTGGTCTGAACCTGGGCAAGCGACTCGCGCTCCAGCTCCGACACTTCGTTCAGTTTGCCGATGGCTTTCTCTTTTTTGGCCAGAAGATCTTCCAGCTTGCCCAGATCGCCGGCCATCAGCGCGCTGCGTTCTTGGTCCAGAATCTGGTCAAGCTCATCAATGAGCTTCTGGGGCTTCGGATTACTCACCTTGGGTCTCCTTCAGTGCGTGATAAAGCGATTCGGCCAGGCCGATCCCGCCGGAACGGGCGATCTGGGTGGCTTGTTCGCGGATCAGAAAGCTGGAGAACTGTTCCTCGCCCGCGCCGCCGCCAAAGCCTTCGCGGGCTTCGCCAAGGCCGGCGGATTTCAGCATTTGCGCAAGAAAGGAGGCTTCCAGTTCAATTGCGGCCTCGCGCAGCGGGTCGTTGGCGGCGGGCCGCACCGGGGCGATTGCAGGGGTTGTCTGAATCGTGGCGGGCAGTAGATCTGGCATGTCCGGTTCTCCGGTTGAAAATTCGAATTGCATCGATTTTTCTAAGACTGCGCAGGAACCGGTTAAAATTGCCGTAACCGCTTTTGGATAAGTCTGTCTGCGTCGAGATAGAATATCCGGAAGCCGATCATGATTATGAATCCGATCATTGCCCCTGAGGCAGCCCCATTGGCAAAAGCACCGTCTTCTGCCATGGAACCCTTTGAAAAATCAAATAATTCCAAAAATTTTTCAGATTTCGTTTCCGCAGGTGAGGAGCGGGAAAACCCGTCTTCGGAGAAAGCCTCTGCCACGACCGAATCTGTTCCAGGCGACGCTGATGCATCAGAGCTGGCCCAAGAGGAAATAGCGGCTGTTTCCGAAGCTGAAGCAAACGGAACACCCGGGCAATCAGTTGCGGATGCATATCCTGATGCGGTGGGGGCGGATGAAAAATCCAGTTCCACCACAGCGGAAGCTGCCTCCATCCAAGGTTCCTTTGAAGCAGAAGCTGGATTGGCTGTTCCTGGTGCAGCGGCTGCGGCAAGAACCCCTTCTGGTTCAACCGGTCAAGTAGTTGCAGAAGAGGGTACAGAATCCGGGCGTCAGGTGACAGCCCGGGCCGTTGCCTACCAGGGCCCCGCCGCCGCACGACCGGTTTCAATGCCCGGTTCAGAGCGGCAGGCGGAAACAGAGGTAACAGCACGCGGGCCGCAAGGCGGAACCGAACCTGCAGCCCGTTCGGCCGAAGGCGAAAGCGCGGATGCCAAATCTCGGCAGTCAAACGTCAGGGCGGGAGCCCTGACTGAGGCGGCCGCCCAGAGCACCCCTGCAACTGACCGGACCCTGCCGGCGGGCAGCGGACGTGAACAAGCCACCTTTGCCGCGAAAACGCCTGAAGCTTCTGCCAGGCAGGTTCAGGCCACTCCAAAAACTGTCGGCCAAGCGGCAGTTTCGGATAACAAGGGGGGCGCTGCCAGCCAGACGGCTGCCATCCAGACGATTGCCAGCCCTCAATCTGCGAATCCGCCTTCCAGCCCCTCCAATATGCCGGATGCAGCTGCAAAGCTGGCACAGGCAGGACCGGTAGGCCAAGCAGCCCAGAAGGAAAGCGGCCAGAAATTTGGCGCTAATGCAGCCTCTGCGGCGGCTTCGGGCGAGCCTCTGTCAGAGGTTGAGGCCTCCGAGACCGGCAGGCTGCCAGCGGCCGGCGGCAAGGGGCGCGGGGACTGGGTGATCTTGACGCCAGCTGCGCCGCAGGTCCCGCAGACTTCTGCCACGATCCTGCAGCCTTTGCTGGCTGGCGGCGTGACCGTCGGAAAAACAGAGGCAGAGCTACTGGCGGGATCTGTAGAATCACTATCCGGGACGCTCGGTTTGTCGGGCGAAGCTCCAGGGCTGACGCAGCTTCTGGCTGAAGCTTCGATTGGCAGCAATGCCGCACACCGCCCGGAAACGCCGCGTCTGATCGCTGCGCAGCTGGCGGAGGCCTTTGCGGCCAAGGGGGATCAGAAGGTAGAGGTCTCTCTGAACCCGCAGGAACTGGGCCATGTGAAAATGCGTGTGACCGCCAGTGAAACGGGCATCACGATGGTCATTCATACCGAGCGCCCGGAAACCGGAGATCTGATGCGCCGTCACATCCATGAACTGGCCGAGGAGTTCCGGCGCATGGGGTATGAGGACGTCTCCTTTGAATTCAGCGGCGGCCAGGCAGACGGCGGCCAGGCCGGGCAGGAATCTGAAAACGCCGGCGCCGGTTCGGGCGGAATTTCCGATACAGGCACCGCCGCCCCGGCGGATGGCAGTGATTCAGCAACACAAAATCTCCGGCTGGGCAGCTCCGGCGTGGACATGAGGGTCTGATAACATGACAACACCTATCACTTCCGGCAGCAGCACGCTGGGTCAATCGCCGCTCCCGCAAGCTTCCCAGCAGACCGCCGGGCTGACATCGGATTTCGAGACTTTCATAAAGATGCTGACAGCGCAGGCGACAAATCAGGATCCTCTGGAACCGATGGATTCGACGGAATACGCGGCCCAGCTGGCACAATTCTCGATGGTCGAGCAGCAAACCAAAAGCAACACGCTGCTGCAAGGGCTGCAGGATCAGCTGGGCTTGGCCAATATGGCAGCGCTGTCCGGTTGGGTCGGGATGGAGGCCAGGGCGGTTGCGCCGGGGTATTTCGATGGCAGCAACACGATCACAATTGCCCCCAATCCTGCTGCGGCTGCTGATGCCGTGGACTTGGTTGTAAAGGACGCCAATGGCACAGAGGTGCAGCGTTTCAGCCTGCCAGTGACAGCGGAGCCCTATGAGTGGAACGGTCTGGACAGCGACGGCAATCCGCTTGAGGAAGGCGAATACGCCTTTGTCGTGGAAAGCAAGAAAGGGGACGACGTGCTGCTGCAGGAATACGCCGAGATCTATTTCAAGGTGAACGAAACCCGGATGCAGGGCGGCGAAGTGGGCCTGATCACTGAAGGCGGTTCGGTGGTTCTGGCCTCCTCGGTAAGTGCACTGCGCGAACCCGGAGCTTGATCAGGCAGTATCCGCGGCCGGAAAAACTGTCTAAGAACAGGGCGGAACAACTCCGGAGACCGCCCTGCAACCGCTGCCTGACCAGTTCGAAGCCCGTTTCTTTGCGCATTTAGCTGCGACGGGCCTGTATGTTCCCGCTCCCCGGCGTTTGGCCGGCGGGCGGTCCAATCATGTCTGGCGGGCCGGTGCGCTGGTGATCAAGCTATATGCTGCTGATAGCGCCAACCCGCTGTTTGCCAATGACCCTGCGCGCGAGATTGCCGTGCTGACTGCGCTTTCCGGTACAGGGATGGTGCCGCCTTTGGTTCAGAGCGGCGAGTTCGAAGGCCGGAAGTGGCTGGGTTATGCACATGTCAACGGCAGCCCCTGGCAGGAAGATACTGGTCATGTGGCACAGCTTCTGGGCCGATTGCACGATCTGGCGCCGCCGCCGGGCCTGCCTGCCGGAGTGAACGGCAGCGCAGCATTGGAACGGCAGACAGCTGCGATTCTAACGCATTGCGCGGGATCTGAAGCCCTGGAGGGATTCCGTCCTTTGGGCCGGGTTCCACCCTTTGCGCAGCCGGTGCTCATTCACGGTGACCCGGTACCCGGCAATCTGCTGGCCCATGATGGCACGCTGACTCTGATCGATTGGCAATGCCCGCAAATCGGTGACCCGGCAGAGGATCTGGCGCTGTTCCTCTCCCCGGCCATGCAGCTGATGTACCGTGGGGCGCCGCTGTCCAAGGCAGAGGAAGACGCATTCCTTACCGCTTATCCCGACCCGCGGATTACAGGCCGGTCGCTTGCCCTTATGCCTTGGTACCATTGG
Source organism: Leisingera sp. (assembly GCA_040830225.1). Classification (GTDB taxonomy): domain Bacteria; phylum Pseudomonadota; class Alphaproteobacteria; order Rhodobacterales; family Rhodobacteraceae; genus Leisingera. Next base: position 4,631 of record JBFOLS010000366.1, on the reverse strand, counting down.
CGCATGGCCGCCTACTGTTTGTGGCGTTCTGAGCGCGGCGATGAGAAGGACCGGCAGGCATTCGAACTGGAGCTGGCGGCCCTTCAGTCCATAAGGCCTAGGAGCGCATAGGCAGGCGGCATCAGTACCCTCCGGGCCTGCCCAAAGGGGAAACGCGCCATTTTCTGCACCACTGGAGAATAGGGCAGGTCCGGGGTGCGCCCCTGTACCAAATCGCTCAGCAGGCGTCCGGAATAGCTGCCCATAGCTACGCCGTTGCCGTGATAGCAGAGGCCCGCGAACATGCCGGGGCGGTCCGGCACCGGACCGATGAATGGCACCAGGTTGCGTGACAGGCAGACCATGCCAGACCAGCAATGAGTGGCCTCTGCGGAACGCCAGGCCGGGAACATCGCCTCGAAATCCTGCCGCAGCTTGCGCCGGATTCCGGCTTCGGCCCGCGGTGAGGCGAGCAGCCCGCCGCGCATACCAAACAGGAAGCGCTTGTTCGGCATCAGCCGGAAATAGTGCAGCAGGTTACGGGTGTCATAGGCCATCTGATGTGAAAACCAGCCCTGCGCCTGGAGCTCTTCCTCGGACAATGGCCGGGTGACCATAACCGTGGATTGCGTGGGCATGTAGCGCCCGGCGAGCCAGTCCGGCAAGTCCTCGGAAGAATAGCCATTGGTGGCGATGACAACCTTGGATGCCCGCAATTTCCCTTTATTAGTCTCGATTAAGTATCCGCTGCCGGATTTGTTCACAGCATTGGCAGCGCTGCGCTGAAACACATTTGCGCCAGCCTTCTGAGCGGCCGCGGCCAGACCAAAGAGATATTTCCTCGGGTTCAGGGCAAAGCCCACCGGTGTTGTCAAAGCTGCATGGAAGCTCCCGTTCAGCCCTTTGCTGGCCAGTTGATCGCGGGTCAGGAAATCAGGTTCCTCCCCCTCCCGCTGCATCGACTCAGCCTCGGCCAAAAGACGCGCTGCCGCTTTTTTGCTATGCGCCAGCTGAGTTTCGCCATGCGAGTGGGTATCAGCATTGATGCTGTGCTTTTCCAGCAGATCCCGGACCAGATACACTGCGGCCTCTTCGCTGGCACCGTAAGTGTCGGCAGCAGATTTTCCAAAGAACCGGCGCATACTGCTGGCGGACAGTTTGGAACCGCCCAGGCAACAGAAGCCGCCATTGCGCCCCGAGGCGCCCCAGCCTGGCGTTTCTGACTCCAGCAGCGCAACGGAAACACCGGCTTCCGCCAAATGCAACGCGGCTGACATTCCGGTGAAACCGCCGCCAATGATGGCGACATCGGCGGATGTGTCGCCTTGCAGCACCGGCCAGTCCGGTGCTGCGATGGTCTCGTCCCACCAGCAGTTGCTGCGCGGTCCGGGGCCATAGGCGTAGTCGGAGTAGATCCGGCGCATCAGGTGCGCACCGCTTCCATCTCCTCGCGCTTCTGCTTGGCTACCTGATGTTTTGTCACCAGCGAGGCGGTGATCACACCAACGGTGACAATAGCAATCATGATTGTCGACAGCGCGTTGATTTCGGGGCTGACGCCCAATCGCACGGCCGAGAAGATCTTGATTGGCAGGGTGGTGGCTGAGGGACCGGAAGTGAAGGAGGCGATCACCAGGTCGTCCAGCGACAAGGTGAAGGCCAGAAGCCAGCCGGAGATCACTGCAGGCGCAATGATCGGCAGAGTCACCAGGCGGAACGCCTCGGAAGCTGAGCAGCCCAAATCCAGCGCGGCCTCTTCCAAGGACCGGTCAAAGGTTACCAGCCGCGAAGAGACAACCACCGAGACATAGCACATCGAGAAAGTGGTATGCGCCAGCACGATGGTGAAGACGCCGCGGTCCAGCCCGATGCCGATGAACAGCAGCAGCAGCGACAGGCCGGTGATCACCTCAGGCATCACCAGCGGCGCATAGATCATGCCGGAGAACAGAGTTCGCCCCATGAACCGCCCGCCGCGCACCAGCACATAAGCTGCGATGGTGCCCAGAACGGTGGCCATTGTGGAGGAGAACACTGCCACTTTGATGGTCACCCAGGCCGCATTCAGGAACGCCTCGTTCTGCAGCAGCTCCCCGTACCATTTGGTCGAGAACCCCGCCCAGACGGTCACCAGCTTGCTTTCGTTGAAGCTGAAGATCACCAGGATCACCATGGGGATATAGAGGAAGGCAAAGCCCAGGGTCAGCGATACGGCGTTAAACCAGCTCATACGGTTCATTGCTCTGCCTCCTGCTGTTTTTGCTGGTTGCGCTGGAACAGCACAATCGGGACGACAAGCAGCAGCAGCAGAACCACCGCCACCGCGGATGCCACCGGCCAGTCGCGGTTGGAGAAGAACTCCTCCCACAGAACCTTGCCGATCATCAGCGTGTTGGAACCGCCCAAGAGCGATGGGATCACGAACTCACCCAGCACCGGAATGAAGACCAGGAAACTGCCGGCGATAATGCCGTTCTTGGACAGCGGAATGGTCACCAGCCAGAAAGCCGACAGGCGCGAGCAGCCAAGGTCTTCGGCGGCCTCGATCAGCGATCCGTCCAGACGCTCCAAAGCCGAATAGACCGGCAGGATCATGAACGGCAGGTAGGTGTAAACGATGCCGATATAAACCGCGGAGTTGGTGTTGAGGATCGTCAGCGGTTCCGAGATTATCCCAGTCCACATCAGGAACTGGTTGAGGAAGCCTTCGTTCGACAGGATGCCCATCCATGCGTAGACGCGGATCAGGAAGGAGGTCCAGAACGGCAGGATCACCAGCATCATCAGCGTCGGGCGCCACTCGGATGGTGCGCGCGCCATGCCATAGGCAATCGGGTAGCCTGCCAGCAGGGTGAAGAAGGTCGAGATGAGTGCGATCTTCAGCGAGCTCAGGTAGGCTTTCCAGTAAAGGTCGTCTTCGGTCAGGAAGACAAAGTTCTCGAAATCCAGCTCGGCGATGAAGGCCCGGATGCCTTCGGCCCAGTCGAACTGCGGGAAATAAGGCGGGCGGGCAATGGCCGCATCCGACAGCGAGATTTTCAGGACGATGGCAAAAGGCACCAGGAACAGTGCCAGAAGCCAGACGTAGGGTATGGCAATCAGGAAATAGCGGCGCATCATTCAGCCAGCAGAACGCCTGCCGTGGCGGTCCAGGACAGCCAGACAGTGTCTTCCCAAGTGAATGCGCGGCGGGCGATGCGGCGGGTGTTTGCAGCCTGCGCCTTGATGACAGCGCCGGTTGGCAGCTCCACATGGTAGGTGGAGATATTGCCGAGGTAGGCGATATCGAGGATCTTTCCTTGCACTGCGTTATCCGCGGCCTCAGGCTTGTCAGCGCTGATCGAAACCTTCTCGGGCCGGATTGCCAGATGGCATTTCTGCCCGTCGGAAAACGCGTTGGGCGACTGCACCGCCAGCGGTTCGTGACCCTCATGCCAGGACATTGCATAGACGTCGCCGCCATTGGGTTTGGCGGTGCCCTCAATCAGGTTCACATCACCAATGAAATCAGCCACATAGACTGAGTTCGGCGTTTCATAAATCCGGTCCGGTGTGGCCACCTGGATAATCTTGCCGTGATCCATCACCGCGACGCGGGATGCCACGGTCATCGCCTCTTCCTGGTCGTGGGTTACGATCACAAAGGTGGTGCCGGTCTTCTCCTGAATATCCATCAGTTCAAACTGGGTTTCCTGGCGCAGCTTCTTGTCGAGCGCGCCGAGCGGCTCGTCCAGCAGCAGGAGTTTCGGATGTTTGGCCAGAGACCGCGCCAAGGCAACCCGCTGCCGCTGACCGCCGGAAATCTGGTGCGGCTTTCGGCGCGCGAATTTCTCAAGCCGTGTCAGCCGAAGCATCTCCTCGACACGGTCGTTGATGTCATGCTTGGGCATCTTCTCGCGCTTCAGGCCGAATGCGATGTTTTCCCAGACCGACAAATGCGGGAACAGCGCGTAGGACTGAAACATCATGTTGGTGGCACGCTTATTCGGCGGCACCGGGGCAATGTCCTGCCCGGCCAGGTGGATGGTGCCTTCGGTCGGGGTTTCAAACCCCGCCAGCATCCGCATCAGCGTGGTCTTGCCGCAACCCGACGGACCCAGTAGCGCGTAGAACTCCCGCTCGTAGATGTCGATGGTCAGGTTGTCGATGGCGGTGAACTCACCATAGCGTTTGGTGACGTTCTGGAAGTGGATCAGAGGCTTTGCCTCGGGATCGTTCCAGGGTTCGAAAGCGGAAGTATTCAAGCCGGGCCTCTTCTGCGGTGTGTCGCGCGAATGTCTCGGATGGCCGCGCGTGGCATTCTCCAGGCGCGTCAGGATGTGCGGGGCGCCAAAGACGCCCCGCCGGTCATGTGCGGCTGATCAGGTGCCGGATTTGACCTTGGTCCACAGGCGCGTCACGGCGCGCTGGGTTTTCGCCGGGTAAGGCGTGGTGATGTAGGTGTTGCTCATCGTGGCTTCATCCGGATAGATCGCCGGATCGTCGATCACGTCGGATTCCAGGAATTCCTGCGACGCTTTGTTGCCGTTGGCGTAGTAAACATAGTTCGACGCCGCTGCCATGTTGTGGGCGTCCAGGATGAAGTTCAGGAATTTGTGGGCAGCATCCGGGTTCGGCGCGTCGACCGGGATGGCCATCTGGTCGAACCACAT
>JBFOLS010000365.1:0-8309 GCA_040830225.1 Leisingera sp. | reverse complement strand
GCCGCTGTTCAGGGCGCTGATGTCGATCACCGGGATCTTGTCGAATGAGACCCGCTGCGCCCGCAAGCGGTCCTGAAGCCGGTCGATGTCCTGAGTTGCCATTGCTGTCTCCCCTCGTGCAAAGCTGGGGCAGTCATCGGCGCAACCCTGGCTGCGCGCAACAGGGAAAAAATACAGCTCGCATGAATTGAGTTATACTGAATTCAAATATTAACCCTTTAATCAAGGGACATCACAGCAGCCACGCATTAGTTTTTCGAGGGCATCCGGCAAATGATCAGTCCTCCTCCCAACTCCCGGCCCAATGCACCAGGCCCGCTCGGCCCGCCTCGGTCAGCCGGTAGATGCCGGTTTCAACCCGCTCGAACCAGCCATAGTGGTTCTTGCCCATCAGTTGGGTGGCGCGGGCGACGCCGGTGGCCTTGGCAACCTCCGCGCCTTTGCAGGCGCCTGCCCCGGCCAGATGCGCGGCGCAGGCCAAAGCGTCCTGGCGGTAGGCCGTGACAATCCCGTGTCTTGTGGCACCGCCCGCATTCGGGTCGCCGCGCAAGGCCTGAAACTCCCGCAGCAGCCGCGCCTGCTTCTTCTTCGATTTGCGCGGGGCATAGGGTCCCGGATCGCAATGCACCTCGGCGCGGCCATCCTCCAGCACCGTGATCAAGCCCAGCGCCAGCCGCCGGCACATCACCAGATTGTCCTTCAGCATCCGCCGCGCCTGCCGCCCTTTGGGCCGCGGCACCGCAATATAGACATGATCGGTGACCGCGAGCCGCGCAATCGCCTGGTGGAACAGCGACAGCGAGAATTTCAGTTTCAACTCAACAATCACCGGCGCCTCATCACCGCGGCAGGCCACCACATCGGCAGCTCCCACCTCCCCCTTCACCGTATAGCCCTGCGCTTCCAGAAGCGCCTTCACCGGCGGGTACAGCTGATCTTCGCGTTCCATGCAAAACCACTCGCAGGAAGCGCCGCCAAAGGCAACTCGGTGACGGCCGCCGCTTTGCCCGTTGGCGAGACTGATCCGATCCGCTTAATAGTCTGGCATGGCCGCCGCCCCGTCCGGCCCAACCGCCGCCGGCAGCGCCTCGGCCACTGCGCGGGCACCGCTTGCGGTCGGCGCCACAAGGTTCGGAAAGCCGGGTCATCCGGGACACTAGCAAAGCCCGCGGCAAGAATAAGAAACGTGAGTTTGGGGCAAACCGACCGCCCGCTGCAGCGGCAGCAGGCGTGAAACCACCGTTACTCCAACCAAAAACTGCAAAGCCCGCAAGGTTTTACGTTGCCGCGCCCCATCCCCGGACCTAGGTTCATAAGTCCAGGCCACAGTTCCGGACCCGGGGAGAGGGCATTTGATGAAACGGATTGCACTGGCGATTGCACTGACCCTGCAGGCCTCTGCCGGATTTGCCGCCTGCCGCGGCCTGGATTACCGCGAACATCTGCCAGAGGAAACCGAAGCCCGGCTCGAGCGCGAGATGGCTGCAACTCCGTTTTCCCGCGGCAACCATTGGGTCGCTGCCAAGGGTAGCCGCACCATCCATGTGATCGGCACCATGCACGGCGGCGATGCCCGCATGGCCAAGGTTATGCGCAACCTGCGCCCGGCCCTGGCCGCAGCCGGGGCGATCTATCTGGAAACTTCCGAACAGGACATGGAGCGGTTCGACCGCATGCCCTCTTCGATGGCCCGCAGCATCCTGCTGCCCAAGGGTCAGCAGCTGCGTCACCTCCTGGCCCGCGATGCCTGGCAGCATTTTGAGCTTACGGCCCAGGTCACCGGTGTCAGCCTGGAAACCGTGAACCGGATGCAGCCCTGGGCGATCTCGATGTTCCTGGTGCAAAGCGGCTGCCGCCCCTATGGTTTCGGCCTGCGCCGCGGGCTGGACGACCGGATCGCCGATTTCGCCCGCCGCAAGCGGATCCCGCTGGGCGCGCTGGAAACACCGGAACAGGCCCTGGAGGCGGTTTCGAGCCTGCCGCTGCGCGATCAGGCCAGGATGCTGGAACTGGAGCTGGAGCTGATCCGCTCGGACAAGCCTGAGGACGCCACCCCGGTCGAGGCCTATTTCGACCAAAGCGTCTGGACCGCCTTTGTGCTCGCCCCCTGGATCAGCGCCCAGTACAGCAGCTTTTCCAGCGCCGAAACCGCGCGGCTGTGGCGCCAGTACAACCGCCGCCTGCTGGACCAGCGCAACCAGCGCTGGATGAAACGGATACTGGCGGCCGAAGCGGACCGCATTGTCGTCGCTGTCGGTGCAGCCCATTTGCCCGGCGAGAACGGCGTCCTGAATCTTCTGCAAGCCAAGGGCTTCAGCCTTACCCGCGCCCCGTGGTAAGACCGCGGCAGGCCCGCTTTCAGCCTCACGTTTCAGGAATGTTTTTCATGCGCATTTTCTCCGCCCTTTTCTTCCTGCTGCTGCCTGCCTCGCTCTGGGCCGCCTGCACCGGCACCGATCAGAGGCTGGCGCTGCACGCCGAAGAACTTACAGAAATTGAAGCAAAGGTTGCGGCCACGCCTTTTTCCGAAGGCAATCACTGGATCGCCCGGCGCGGCAGCCGCACCGTGCATGTAATCGGCACCATGCACATCAGCGACCCGCGGCTGGGCGAGGTCGCAGCCGCGCTGGCGCCGATCATTGCCCAAGCCGACCTGCTGCTGCTGGAAGGCACCAAACGTGAGGAGGCGGAGATGCTGGCAGCGATTGGCCGCGACCCATCGCTGACACTGATCACCGAAGGCCCCAGCCTGATCGACAGGCTGCCGCCGAAGGAATGGGAAAGCCTGGCTCAAAGGGCCCGCGCCAGCGGCGTGGCGCCGTGGATGGCCGCCAAAATGCGCCCCTGGTTCCTGGCCGTCTCAATGGCGGTGCCGCCCTGCCTGCGCAAATTGCCGGAGAGCACCAACGGGCTGGACAAACGGCTGGAACAGGCCGCGGAAAAAGCCGGAACCGAAACCCGGGCGCTGGAAAGCCCGATGACACTGTTTGAAGTGTTCAACAGTGAGCCCTTGGAGGAACAGGTCCGCCAGCTGCGTGCCTATTTAACCCTGCTGGGCGGTGAACAGGATGCTTTCTACACCATGATCGAAAGTTATTTCGACGAGCAGTCGCAAACCTATTTCCCCATCTACGAACATGACTTCCTGCAATCGGATGCATTGCCGGCTGAGGAGACCCGCCGGATCTGGCGGGAGTCGATGGATGCCATGCTGGACAACCGCAACCAGGCCTGGATCCCGGTTATCGAAGCGGCTGAGGGCAATCTCATCGTGGTCGCGGCCGGCGCCTTGCACCTGCCCGGGGAGAACGGCGTGCTCAATCTGCTGCAGCAACAGGGGTACACGCTGGAACGCGCCCCCTTCTGACCGCCAGAATAGCCCGCTGTCTACTTGAGAACATTTGCAATGACCAAGATTCCATTCTCCCATCCTGTCTGGACCCGTCTTTACGGGCCTTACGGAAATCAGTCCGGCCCGCAGCAGCTGCAAGCCTTGGTGTCTGAATGGGACCAGCACGCCGCAGATGCGCTCTATTGGGACCAGCTCTATCATCAGCAAAGCCTGTATCCGCTGACCTACGCCGCCCTGCCCTGGCTGTGGCCGCTGGCGCCGCGAACCACTGGCAATCTCTATTTCTTTTCCCATGCCGCCGCCTGCGCGCTGTCTAACAGCGATGATTGGGACGATGCCCCGGACCCGCAGCAGCGGCTGACGGGCCTATCCCTGGTTTGCCGCCGGCACGCGCATGACTGGATTCCGCAAGCCCAGCACCTGACCTCTGAAGATATGGGTTTGCTCGCTGGGCTGGAACGCTGGTTCCTGGCAACGGTTCCTGACCTGGCCACGGCCGCCTTGGCAGGCATTGATACCGCAACAACGCTTTCGGAGATTGCAGCGTTGTGCGACGCCCATTGCAGCCTCAACAGCTGCCATCCGGCCTTTGCAGCGCTTGAAATGATGGGCGGCGAAGAGCCTGATGACGTTCTTCTGGAGGAACTGGGCCCGCTTGATCTGCGCGACCGGGAGATGCTTCTGTCGCTTGCCGGGCTGATGCAGGACAGCCACCCGGGCCATGCCCGGCATATCCGGACTTTTGCTCAGCATCCGGGCCACGGCAAGCCCCTTCCGGAGCGCGATCCAGGGACCGCAGACCTGTTCGGCTGAGACCCCTTCTGAACACAACGCCGCATTGCAGCAGCTGCGGGGTGACAAGCCGCCCCGCCGGTCCTATAAGGCGCGCAATTCTCCCCTTTTCTGGACTCATGAGTGAACAGGACAGTCACATGACCATTCAAGTCTTCGGCCATAAATCCCCCGACACCGATTCCACCGGCTCCCCGATCGTCTGGGCCTGGTACCTGAACGAGGTGAAAGGCGTTGCCGCCGAGCCCAAGCTCTTGGGCGAGCCGAACACCGAAGCAGCCTTCATGCTGCAGCGCTGGGGTTTCGAGAAGCCCGCGATCATCGAAGACGTGGCTGATGACGCCGCGGTGGTGATCGTTGACACCAACAACCCGGCCGAGCTGCCCGCCAACATCAACGGCGCCGACGTGCAGGCAATCATCGACCACCACAAGCTGGTCGGCGGCCTGGAAACCAAAGGCCCGATCGACATCACCATCCGTCCGCTGGCCTGCACCGCCACCAGCATGCACGACCTGATGGGCGACGATGCCGCCAAGATGCCGGAAGCCGTCAAGGGCGCGGCGCTGACCTGCATCCTGTCCGACACCCTTGAGTTCCGCTCGCCGACCACCACCGCGCATGACAAGGCCGTGGCCGAGAAGCTGGCTGCCGACCTGGGCATCAACATCTCTGAGTACGCCGCCGAAATGTTTGCCGCCAAGTCGGACGTCTCCTCCTTCTCCGACGCCGAGCTGCTGCGCATGGACTCCAAGGAATACGAAGTCGACGGCACCAAGTTCCGCGTCTCGGTTCTGGAAACCACCGCTCCGGCAGTTGTGCTGGACCGCAAGGCCTCGCTGATGGACACCATGACCACCGTTGCGTCCGAGGACGGTGTTGATCAGGTGCTGCTGTTTGTGGTCGACATCCTGAACGAAGAAGCCACCCTGCTGGTGCCGAACGACCTGGTGAAAACCGTGGCCAGCAAATCCTTCGGCGCTGACGCTTCCGGCGACACCGTGGTGCTGCCGGGCATCATGTCCCGCAAGAAGCAGATCATCCCGAACCTGAAGGTCTGATCCATCAATCCGGGGAGGCTCCGCCGCGGCGCCTCCCCATCACTCCATTTCAAAGACCGTCATCCACTCGCTCGCCGCCGGCCGGTAGCGGGCGTGCTCAAAGAGAGTGCGCGTCACCGCAGGCATATGCGCCGCGCCATACATGATGGCAATCGAGGCGTGTTCTTCTCGCTCAAGCAGGTGAACAAGCCGCTCGCACAGCCGCGTATCGCGCTGATGCAGCAGAACATCCTGAAACAAGGCCGTTTCCGCATCCCAGTGAAGCCAGCGCTTCCTTGAGCTCAGGTCGTCGACATTGCACCCCTTGGCCAGGCTTTCACGGGTGGTAAAATACCGGCGGCGGACGCCGACCAGCGGTGCGGCAGCAAAGAAATAGGCCCGTATCGGCAGCGGAAGTTGTTTCCAGGCCGCCTCGAACTCCTCACGCGTGACATCGGCATGAACGCGCTCTGCCCGCCCGGTGCCTGCTGGCAGCCGCGGCTGTGTCACCAGCCCGAGACGCCCGCCATCAGTCCAGCGGTAGGACCGGGTCAGATGCTGCACAACAGGCGACTTCACCCCTTCAAACAGCAGCACATCGTGGTCCAGAGCGTCCCGGTAAACCTTGTCATAGAAACGGGCTTCGCCAACGTGGACCATCGGGAACAGCGTCACCGTCGCAGCGCGTTCCGGGCTTCTAAGAACATGGCGGGCAGACCTCAGCCCGAGGAAAGACCGTTCAATGAATTGCATCTGATGCCTGTGACCTTATTGAAATGCTGAGGGCAGGCTACAATGCAAACAGCTTTCTGGGAATGCCTGCCAGCGGCCGCTGTTCCCGCTGCCGGACAAGCAGAAAAGGCGCCCTTTGGAGGACGCCTTTGCCGAGATATCTACGCACTTGCAATGCGCGAGAGAGATCAGGCGGACTGGGCAAACGGGCCGCTGCCGTCTTCCTCCTCTGCCGGCCAGGCTTCGCTGCCGTCATTGAAGTCCTGCCATTTGCCGGCATCGTCCGCCCCGGTCTCGAACACGGCCTGAGACAGTTCCGGAGCGGCCTGCTGTGCTGCAGCAGATGAGGGCTGCCAGCTGTTCGCTGCACTGGTTCCGCCCTCGCCGTCGCGCAGGGTGAATTGGCTCACCAGTTCGTTCAGCCCGACAGTCTCGTTGTTCATCACCCGGATCGCATTGCCGGATTCTTCCACCATCGAGGCATTCTGCTGCGTCACCGAATCCAGCTGCGACACCCCGACATTGATCTCGTTCAGACCCTGTGCCTGTTCGGCGGATTCACTGGAGATGCCATTGACCAGCTCGGCGATATTGGTGACCTGGGTGACCACGGTGCTGAGCGCCTGGCCCGCGCCGTCCACCTTTTGCACGCCGTCCTTCACATGGGCACTGCTTGCGCTGATCAGACCCTTGATCTCGTTTGCGGCATCCGACGACCGCTGCGCCAGCGCCCGCACCTCAGAGGCCACCACCGCAAAGCCGCGGCCGACCTCGCCCGCGCGCGCCGCCTCGACACCGGCGTTCAGCGCCAGCAGGTTGGTCTGGAAGGCAATGTCGTCAATCACCGTGATGATCTGGGAAATCTGGTTCGAGGAGGCCTCGATCTCATTCATCGCGGCAATGGCGCCTTCCACCACCCGCCCGCTGGTTTCAACGTCGCTGCGCGCGGTTTCCACCACCGACTGCACCTCCTGGGCGTTGCGGGCCGAGTTGTTGACGCTGGCAGTCATCTGTTCCAGCGCGGCGGCGGTCTGCTCCAACGTCGCGGCCTGGCTTTCCGTGCGGCCCGACAGCTCCACGGAAGCGGATTGGATTTCGCCCGACTGCTGCTGGATCCGCCGGCCGGCGCGCACCACATCGGCCATCAGCTCGTTCAGCTTGTCGACGGTTTCATTGTAGTTTATCCGCAGCGGGTCGTATTCGCCGCTGAAGCTGGTGTTGATCCGGTCGGTGAGATCGCCCTCGGACAGCCGCTGCAGTGCTGCCCGCAGCCGTTCGATCACCTGCTCGCTTTCCTCGCGCAGGGCGTTCTGCTCCTCCAGCGCGTTGATCACCCGCCCGGAGACCGCATCGATATCCTTTGCGATTTCGCCGAAATCATCCGAGCGCAACCGGTCGGCCACCTTCAGCCCCAGGTCACCCTCGGCCACTTCGCGCAGGGCGGCACGCAGCCGGGCAATCGGCCGGGTGATCGTCAGCGTCGCCTGACGCGCATTGTGGACCATCACCAGCAGCGCCACCACCGAAAAGCCGATCAGACCATAGAGGAGCTGCATGTCATGCGCCCGCGCCTGCTGCGCGGTTGCCTCGGCAAACTGCTTGATTTCCTTGCCCAGCGGCGCCAGCACCCCGTCAAGCGCCTCGTAGCGCATCTGCAACTGCGGCAGCGCAGCCTCGGCGGCGGCTGTATCCTTGAAGGCTGCATCCATCACTCTTTCCGCAGCCGCGAGGAAATCAGCAGCAACCGGCACAAGCCCGATCACCTGCTGGCGGATTTCGCCGGACATTTCGACCTTCTGCAAGGCTGCCACTGAATCCTGCATGGCCTGAACATCGCTGGCGAATTTGGTCTGCAGATGCGCCTTCTTGACCGCGGGCCCGTCCGGACCGACCAGCAAAGCATGCACCACGCCGGCCTCGATCGCATCATGCATCTTGTCAGCCATCAGCTCATGCCGGATGGCATTGGTGGCCGTTATCTGCCTTTCCAGCTCTAGCTCGCTCTGCCACAGGCTGTAAACTGCCGCCACCGCAAGAATGAGAACGGACGCAATTGAAACAATACCGGAATAGATCAACCGGGTTTTCATCGGAAGAGTTCGAAACATCGTTAATACACCATACAGTTGCTCTACATTCACCCTAAGAGAGAGTTGTTAAGAAAAACTTGGAGTTTCAATGCGTACCGCCCGCACCCCTGAAAGTTGCTAGGCCCGGCAATCGAAGAACCAGCAGCATGCGGTGCGCCCCCGGCAAGGAAAAGCCCTCGTCCAGAGGGCGTCTCAGGCCGGGCCAGCCCGCTGCGGTCATTGCACTTTCTGCAGTTCCACCTTCTCTTCGACCTGCTCCATTGTGGCAATCACCGTGGCCAGGCGCTTGGCATCCGGCGGATG
>JBFOLS010000364.1:0-2155 GCA_040830225.1 Leisingera sp. | reverse complement strand
CTCACCGGGGCGATCTCCCGGCGCGGCCCCAAGGATCTTCGTCCGGTGACCCGCCCGGTCCCGTCCGAAATGTCGCCGCTGGTGTCATCGCTCAACAGTTTCATCAGCCGGTTGCAAACCTCGCTTTCCCGGTCCGAGGATTTCATTGCCGAAGCCGCGCACCGCGTGCGCACGCCGCTGGCCACGGTCCGGACCCAAGCCGAGACCACCCTGATGCGGGTGGAAAGAGAGGACAACCGGGCCAGCCTGCGCGAGATGATCCGGGCGATCGACGAAAGCTCGCGCGCGGCGGGGCAACTGCTGGATCATGCAATGGTGTCTTTCCGGACCGACAGCCTGGAGCTGGAGGATGTCAATCTGACCGAGCTTGCCTGCGACCTGGCTGAACGGCTGCAGCCGGTGGCGGAGCTGAAAGACATAGCGCTGCATTTTGAAGGCCAAAGCGCGGTCAGCATAATGGGCGATGCTATCCTGCTGCAAAACGCCGTCCGGAACATTCTGGACAATGCCATCAAGTATTCTAGCCGGGACAGCGACATCTGGGTCAGGGTGGCCGGCGCCAACAGCAAAGCCAGTATTGAAATCGAGGATCAGGCTGGCGGGTTTGCGGGTGAAGACACCGAAGCGCTGACCCGCCGCTTTGTCCGCGGCGCCAATGCCAAGGATACCATCGGATCGGGGCTGGGGCTGACCATTGCCCGCGAGGTCGCCGAAGCCCACGGCGGCAGCTTGATTATCAAAAACAGTCAAACAGGAGCCGGCGCTTGCGTAACGCTTTGTTTTCCCTCGTCCTGACTCTTCTCGTCATGGCTGCGCAAGCCGCCACCGGGTTCGAAGTCGAAGAGCGGCATTGGATCGGCCCGGAGGATGGCATACCGCTGCGGGTGATATCCACCACAGACACGGCCATTCTTGCCCCGCTTATCAGCAGCTTCCTGCAAAAGCACCCCGGCACGGCGGTTGAGTACACCGTTGCCAATAGCGGTGAGGTGATGAAGGCGGTCTTGGAGCGTGAAATTGCGTTTGACGTCGCGCTGTCCTCGGCAATGGATCTGCAAACCAAACTGGCAAATGATGGTTTCACCCTGCCTCATCAGTCTGCCGCGACAGCACTGATCCCTGAATGGGGTGAATGGCGCAGCCATGTGTTTGCGATTTCGCTCGAACCTGCATCAATCGTCTTATCTGCTGCTCACTTCTCCAACTCCGCCATTCCGCGTACTCGCCAGGATCTGATTGCGCTGCTGCGCGCCCAGCCCGGGCGCTACCGCGGCAGGGTCGGCACCTATGATGTGTCGCTCAGCGGGCTTGGATATCTCTTTGCGACGCAGGACGCCCGCACCTCGGAAACCTATTGGCGGCTGATGGAGGTCATTGGCAGCATGGAGCCGAAGCTCGATTGCTGTTCCGCCGGCATGATCGAAAGCGTTGCCTCGGGTGAAATCCTGGTGGCCTACAATGTGCTCGGCAGCTATGCGCGGGCGCGGGAGGACCTGGCGAGTGAGATTATTGTCATCGACCCGGAAGACTATACACATTTGATGATGCGCTCCGCGGTTTTGCTGAAAGGCGGAGCGCAGCCAAGCCTGGCCAAAGCCTTTGCCGACCATCTGATTTCCGCTGCATGGTCACAGCCGCCGGCTGCGGACTACCCGTTCAGCAAGCCGCCGGTTGCGTTTGCAGATACTGCAAGCCCTAAGCGACCAATTCAGCTAGGTCCCGGTTTGTTGGTTTACCAGGACGCGGAGAAACGCAAACGTTTCATGGCTGAATGGTTCAACGCAGTGCGGAAGAAGTAGCCGGGAAAGTCCTTAGGGTTTAGCTGTCGGCACGAAACCTAATTCAGAAAGTGCCGGCCAAGGGCGCAGAGAGCTGCCGTTTCTGGAAGCCCCTGCAAACCTTGTCTATTGCGGCGCAGCCCGTGAACTCTTTCTAGCCGCTCCCGTTCACCAATCGGCGGCGCTGTAGGAGCGCGATAAGGCCCAGCAGGACAAAGGCGGGCAAATAGATCAGTTCCTTCGGCATCTGATCCGCCGGCACCGAGACTGAAACCAGTGCAACCGGTTCATCCGCATAAAAGTCAAAGCCCTGCATCACCTCTGAAAACCGCGTCCCGAACACCGGTTCCTCCAGACGCACAAGCCCGCTTTCGCTG
>JBFOLS010000363.1:0-4913 GCA_040830225.1 Leisingera sp. | reverse complement strand
GTTGATATCCCAGCAATGCAGCGATTCCCGCCGACGTCGGAAGCGATTACAAATCCTGATCGGAGGCCAAAGTCACTAGCGGCCTCTGTGAACTGGCTCTTGGGTGACACCGCGTGTGACCAGTGCATGAGGCCCGTTGATCGAAGGCCCGCGGCAACAACAGGGTCTTGCTGTATCCAGCCGTTTTCTTGGTAAAGAGCCTGCCAATCTGAGGCGTAGTTTGTCAGTGCCTGGACTTGGCCGGTGCGGAAATTTCCCAGCCCTATTGCCATTCCTCCAGACGCTATGTTGGCCAAATCCTGCGGGATATCGCTGAAACTGAGCATCGCTAACCTAGTTATATTCACCTAATAGGGTGAAATTAACCAAAAGCTGCTTGCCATGCAAGGTCCGGTTGTGCAACGTGGCGCAAATTGCGTTTAGAGGGCGTTCATTTATGGCTGATCTGTCGGGGGATAGTAAGAAAGAGTTGCTCAAACTGGTGAGCAAAATGTCCGAGGAGCAAGCCGCTGCGCTCCTCGAAAAAATCAGCAAAAACAAAAAGTTAGTGCTTTAGCTTCTTTGCCTCTGCCAGCAAACTTTGTATGCCATCATCAGACAGCTCCTCGATAATTTCGTAGAGCTGATTTTTTGTGTTCGAGAACGGGTTTTCAGCGTCCAAAACAGCGGGGTTGCTGATTTCCAGCACCTTGCACACGGCTTCGAGCGTGTCCCAGCGCATGGTCTTGCTCTCACCTCGAATGAATTTTGCAACAGTGTTGACGGACACATCCGCCTTCCTGGCAACTTCAGTAGGGTTTGTATCTTTGAGGGCCAATATCACCTTTAGGTTTCGGCGCCTGAGATCCCAGTTATCCATTTCTTCCCTCACGCTGGCCTGCAGCCATCCAATTTTCAGCACACTCTCACCTATTGAGGTGAAAATGAATATCCCAAAAAGTTAGCTGGACAGCACATTGCGGTGTGAATATAACCCTAAAAGGTGAATATCCATACTTAGGTGTAGCTGTGGCAAAAGTTGAGGGCATCGTACCCGACGCGGAAAACTTCCGGCAATGGCTGGGAGCGGCGCTTAGCGCGCTGGGTATGAAACCGGCGGCCTTGGCGAGGCGTTCTGGAGCGCCGATCAATTCAGCGCAAAAGTTTCTGGAAGGCCCGCAGGCTGACCTGCGAATGAACACGGCAAGCAAGCTTTGCCGCCAGTGCTTTCTTGAAGCCCAAAAGAAGGGGGTCACGCTTCCCCCGCTGATGGTTGAAATCAATTTGAAGGCGGAGGGCGACGAATGACCGCCGCTCGCGAAGCATGCAACCATTTCGAGAAACCTTCTGCCGTTGATGGCATCGAGGCGGAAGGTGCAGGCGGCCGGGGAAGGGGACACGCCCTGGCCGCCAATCAGACCTACCGGTTAGAATTCTTCGTCAAAACTCAAGTTGCCAAAGACGAACTCGCCGGTGGCGCCATCGTTCAACCGGACAATCACGGTGCCGGATACAAGGTTGGTTTTCCGGGTGATAATAGCGTTGCCGTGTCGCCCGTCATTGCAGGTTGTCTGGGCAGTGATCGTGATAGCCGTGGTGTTGGCGTCATAGTTGCCAGTGCAGACCAGGCCGGAGGTGTTCTGAACCTGAAAGGTTCCGCCGGACAGTGCCGCAGTCGCTGTGCCTTGGGCGGGTTCGCCATCAAAGCGGCCATTAATTGGCAGGGAGTAGGAGCAGGCGGACAGGGCCAGCAGAGCAGGTATCGCAAAGCGCTTCATGAGAATCCTTCCATAGTTCAATCGGCTATCGTGGAAATTGCAGACAATTGGCGCGGCAGACAAGCCCCGGTTGTTCGCGGTGAATTTGCAGGCAGCGGGCAGCCTAGCGCCCGTGGACACGCTGAACCGGGGCAGGCGCGCCTGCAAATTTGGCCCCTTTCCAACCTCCCTGTTGACTTGGGGTGCGTGGCGCAAGCCGTGCCGCGCGCCCCATTCTTTGCGGGGATGGCCGATGCGTAATTTGGCTGAAATCGCCCTGGATTTCCCTGCGGCGCCGGATTGGACCTGGCTGGGCTGGTTCTGGAAGCCCGTGGGGTTGCTGCGCCATCGTGGCGAACTGTACGAGGTTGCGGCCGATGCGGCGGGAAAGCTGGCCTGCCTGGCAACACCCTTTGCCAATGTCTGCGGCGGCCCTGGCCGGGCGTCGGATCTGGCCCTGGATTGGCAGGGCCGCGCCGCTGCGGCCAGGCTGCTGCCGCTGGCCCCCGCTTTTCTGGCGTTTGAGGCCGGGCGGGATGAGCCGGAACCGGAAAAGGTTCTGCGCTATGCCAGCCTGGTGGTTGTACCGCCCGTGCCTGGCTGGGACCGCTCTGCCTGTGTGTGGCGGACGGCCTGCCTGGCGTTGGCGGATCACAAGCCGGTTTATGTGCTGGACGGGGGCGCGGATGGCTGACCCGTGGGTGCAGAAAGTGGTGATCGGCAATTGCGAGCTGTACCTGGGCGACATGCGTGAGGTGCTGCCTGCGCTGGACACGCGCGCCAAGCTGGCGCTATCTGATCCGCCGTATCGCCTCACGCCGGGAGGTAAAGGCACCGGGGAGTTCGGCGGTTGCCTCGCAAGCGATGAATACGACAACTCGGGCGAATTGTTCCCGATGGTCGAATGGCACGAAATGGCGCCCCTGTTCCATGCGGCCCTGCAGGATAATGCAGACGCCATCATTATGACCAGCGACCGGGAAGAGGCCGAGGCCCGCGTGGCCTTCATGGCCGAGGGCTTCGCGTTTCACAGGCTGCTGATCTGGGACAAGATCACCGCGACCCCAAACCGCTGGTATATGCCGGACTGCGAGTTTGCGCTGTACCTGTACAAGGGGCTGGCGCGCAGGATCAACAACTGTTCCAGCAAGGCAAAAATCACCTGCCCGCAAAAAGATGTGTCGCACCGGTATCTTCCGGCGGACACGCCGGAAGATCAGCGCAAGGCCCACGCTACGGAAAAGCCGGTGCCGCTGATGGCGCATTGGCTGCTTAATTCGACCGATCCCGGCGACCTGGTGATTGATCCCTTTATGGGGGCGGGCGCTACCATTGTAGCGGCCATCCAAATCGGCCGGCGGGCCATCGGGATCGAGCAGAACCCAAAGTGGTTTCATGTGGCCTGCGCTCGCGCCCGTGAGGCGCAGGAGGGCGGCCAGCATTCCATCTTTTCAGACGCGGAGAGTGACTCCGAAAGGGCGCGCACAGGACCCTGTGCGGCCCGCGAAATCCCCCACCTTATGAAAGGAAGTTTAGATGTCCCTGTTTAAAGAGCTTGAAGGTGATGTTGCGATTGTCGTGGCTGGCGGTGTGTACAAGCAGGTCAAGCTGTTCACCCGGAACGGGTTCCTGTTTGCCGGTGTCTCGGGCGGTTATGTGCGCCTGAAAGCGGACGGCACCACGTCCAAGGACAAGATGCGCCTGGAACACGTTGAAACCGAGGTCCGTTTGCACAAGGACCGTTTGGGCCGCCTGGGCACTGACCAGATCCCGCACGCCACAGCGCTGGCCAGCAACGAAACCCTTCTCATTTCCGCGGCGGATTGAAAGATGCGGGTCACTGTCGAGGCCAAACCGCTGAGTGCGGCGCTTGCTGACATTTCCGGCCTGATCAAGCGGGGCGTTGATATCCTTCAATGCGTCCAGATCACCGCCAAGGATAACACCCTTAGGCTGGTAACCTCGGATGCCGAAATTGAGGGTCACGCCCGGATCGAGGCCGCCGTGGCAGACGAGGGCCGCGTTTGCGTCAGCGCGTCAGATTTCAAATACGCGATTGCTGGCGCGGCAAGCACAGTAGAGCTGGCCCTGGGTGAGAAGGGGCTGGCGGTGTCGGGTGCGAATATCAACGCCACCCTGCCGCCCCGCTATGAAGAGTTTCCCCGGCTGGAGCAGCCGGACGAAATGGAGGAAATAGAGCAGGGGGTGCAGGCGTTTCTGTCCTGCGAACCCGCGGCCGCCAAGGATGAAACACGGTGGAATCTGACCGGCGTCGGCTTCAACGGTGAAACCGCCGTGGGCACCAATGGAATGAATGCCCGCTTTCACCGTGCGACGGGCGGGGGCGGGCAGATTGTGCCGATCCGCGCTAAGGCCATTCTGTCGAAGATCAAAGGGCGGCTGTTTGTCGGGGAAACCCTGTGGCGGGCCGAAAACGTGGGGCGTGTTGTCGTCGGCCGCCTGGTTGACGCGAATTGCGTTGATATCAGCAAGCTGCCCCAGGATTTGCCCTATGCCTGGACCTGTGATGCGGATGAGCTGCGCGCGAAAATCGACGCTGTGACCTTCAATCGCGCGTCGGTGGTGGTGCTGTCGGGAGAGGCGGATGCCATCTATTTGACCGCCGAGAAATTCGAAGGCGCGCATATCGACGCCAAGGCCGAGGTAAAGGCCGAGGGTGCCGGCGGTGCGACGGTGGTTTGCTCAGCCCAGGGCCTGCGCACCATCTTGGGCGGCATGACCGGGGATCTGCGTATCTCGACTAACGGGAATGCGATTGAGTTCTGCGCCGGGGATCTTCGCGGCCTTTCCATGGTCATGCGGGATCACCGGAACACAGGGCCGGTAGGGGCGGAGGTCTAAACGTGGGCAAGCGGAAGCACACAGATATCACCGTGCGCGGCACGACCTATGCAACGGTACAAGACGCTGCGCGCGATTTGGGCGTGAGCGTGAACCGTGTTTTGCAGGCGCTGAAGAGAGGAGAGCTTCACAAGGTAGGCTTGGGCCAGCGCGGTAAGGACCGAATGCCGATTTCCATCAGGGGAAGAGTTTACAAGAACGCTGACACGGCGGCCAAAGCGCTGGGGGTCACCAGAGCAGCCATATACATGGCAGTTTGCAAAGGCCGCGCCGACCGTGTGGGCCGGCCGAAACGCGGCGGGTCGCGGTCGATCC
>JBFOLS010000362.1:0-9297 GCA_040830225.1 Leisingera sp. | reverse complement strand
GCAAAGACGACCTGATCAAGACCTCTGGCCATCTGATCGGCCCGTTTGAGGTGGAAAGCGCGCTGATCGAGCATCCGGCTGTGGCCGAGGCGGCCGTGATCGGCGTTCCCGATGAAACCGCGGGCGAGATCGTGAAGGCCTTTGTCACGCTGAATCCGGGGTATCAGCCGGACGAAGAGCTGGAACGCGGAGTGCGGGCCCATGCGCGCAAACGGCTGGGGGCGGCGGTTGCCCCGCGCGCCATCCTGTTCCGCAGGACCCTGCCCAAGACCCGTTCAGGCAAGATTATGCGGCGGCTGCTGAAGGCGCGCGAACTGGGCCTGCCGGAAGGGGACATTTCGACATTGGAAAGCGATGAGACATGAGCACCCATGAGAAAACCCGCCTCGACCGCAGCCACGTGCGCGACCTTCTGGCGGCGATGATGCGGATCCGCATGTTCGAGGACACATGCGCCGAGCTGTATACTCAGGAAAAGATCCGCGGCTTTTTGCATCTCTATGACGGCGAGGAGGCGATTGCCGCCGGGGTGATCCCTTTGCTGGCAGAGGGCGACCGTATTGTCGCCACTT
Source organism: Leisingera sp. (assembly GCA_040830225.1). Lineage (GTDB taxonomy): Bacteria > Pseudomonadota > Alphaproteobacteria > Rhodobacterales > Rhodobacteraceae > Leisingera. The sequence goes on along the minus strand of JBFOLS010000362.1, from coordinate 8,725 downwards.
ACCGCGAGCACGGCCATGCGCTGGTGCGCGGCGTGCCGATGAACACGGTGATGGCGGAAATGTTCGGCAAAGCCGAGGGCTGCTCGGGCGGCCGCGGGGGGTCGATGCATTTGTATGATGCAGCGGCCAATTTCTATGGCGGCAATGCCATCGTCGGCGGCGGTCTGCCGCTGGCGGCGGGCCTGGCTCTGGCGGACCGCATGCGTGGTGATCCTCTTGTGACCGCCTGCTTCTTTGGCGAAGGGGCGGTGGCAGAGGGCGAGTTCCATGAAGCTATGAACCTGGCCGCTCTGTGGAACCTGCCGGTGCTGTTTGTCTGTGAAAACAACGGCTATGCCATGGGCACGGCGCTGGGGCGCAGCGAGTCCGAGACCGACATCAGCGCCAAGGCCGCTGCCTATGGGGTGAATGCCAAGGCGGTGGACGGGATGGATGTGGTGGCGGTTGAGGCGGCGGCGAGGCAGGCGCTTGCGGAGATCCGGGAAACCGGAAAGCCGGTGTTTCTGGAGTGCCGGACCTACCGGTTCCGGCCCCATTCGATGTTCGACGCCCAGCTCTACCGTGACAAGGCGGAGGTCGAGGACTGGCGCAAGCGCGGTCCGATTGTCCGCTTCCGCAGCTGGCTGCTGGAGGCCGGGTTGATCCGCGAGGAGGAAGTCGCCGCCATAGAGGCGGGGATCAGGGCGGAGATCGCCGCGGCGGTGAAGTTCGCGGAAGCCGGGTCCTGGGAGCCTGCGGAAGATTTGACGCGGCATGTTCTGGGGCCGCAGCCCGGTCCCGTCGAAGCTGCGGCTTCCGGCGGCGAGACCCGGGTGGTGAGCTACCGGGAGGCGGTCCGTGAAGCCCTCCGCGATGCAATGAACCGCGATGACAGGGTGTTTCTGATGGGGGAGGACGTGGGCGCTTACGGCGGCTGCTATGCAGTGTCCAAGGGGCTGATGGAGGAGTTCGGTGAAGCCCGTATCCGTGACACGCCGCTGTCTGAATCGGGTTTTACCGGCGCCGGGATCGGCGCGGCAATGGCAGGGATGCGCCCGGTTGTCGAGCTGATGACGGTCAATTTCTCGCTGCTGGCGCTGGATCAGATCCTGAATACGGCGGCCACCGTCCGGCACATGTCCGGCGGCCAGTTCGGGGTGCCGCTGGTGATCCGCATGGCCACAGGCGCGGGCAAGCAGCTGGCCGCGCAGCACTCGCACAGCCTGGAAGGGTGGTACGCGCATATTCCGGGACTGAAGGTGCTGGCACCGGCCACGGTCGAGGACGCGCGCGGCATGCTGTGGACAGCGCTGAGGGATCCGGATCCGGTGCTGATCTTCGAAAATGTGATGCTCTATAACCGCGAGGCGGCGTTGAGCGGCACGGCGGGGGCGGTGGATATCTCACAGGCCGCAATCCGCCGCCAGGGACAGGATGTCAGCCTGATCACCTATGGCGGTTCGCTTCACAAGGCGCTGGAGGCGGCCGAAGAACTGGCAGCCTCGGGCATTTCCGCGGAAGTTGTCGACTTGCGCAGCCTGCGGCCGCTGGATGATGCCACGATCCTGGCGTCTGTCGGGAAGACCCGCCGCGCTGTCATCATCGACGAGGGCTGGCGGTCGGGCTCGCTGGCCGCCGAGATCTCGGCGCGGATTATGGAGCAGGGGTTCTGGGTGCTGGATGCGCCGGTCGGTCGGGTCTGTTCGGTAGAGGTGCCAATTCCCTATCCAAAACACCTGGAAGACGCGGCTATTCCGCAGGTTCCGGCCATCGTGGCGGCGGTGCAGTCTGTCATGGGAGACAGGTAGGATGGGCCTCTTTGCCATGCCCTCGCTCGGCTCAGACATGGAAAGCGGCACCTTGGCGGAATGGCTGGTTGCGCCCGGCGATACCGTGGCCCGGGGCGATGTGATCGCCGTGGTCGAGACTCAGAAAGGAGCGATCGAAATCGAGTGTTTCGAAGCTGGCACTGTGCAGGAGCTGAAGGCGCAGCCAGGCGCAGTGCTGCCGGTGGGGGCGCCAATGGCCGTGATCCGGGATGAGGGAGACACCGCGCCGGCGCCGGCTCAGGAAACCGGACTGCAGCCCGTACCGGAACCTGCCGCGGCCGCCGCACCCGCGCCGGACCTGAACGCTGGGCCCGACGCCGCAGTGACGGCGCCGGCTGGCGGGGTCAGGGCGTCGCCCGCGGCGCGGGTCCGGGCGGCGGAGCTGGGGCTGGACCTTGGCACGGTGGCAGGCAGCGGCCCCGGCGGTGCAATTGTTCTGGCGGATGTGGAGCCGGGCGGAGCGCGTGGCATTGGCGAACCGGCCCCGTTTCCAGACGAGATGCGCAAGGCCATTGCCGCCGCGATGACGCGCTCGAAACAGACGATCCCGCATTTCTACTTGTCGCAGACCATGGATGTTCAGGCGGCTCTCGACATGCTGGCGGCACGCAACGCCGGGGCCGCCCCGGCGGAGCGGATTCTGCTGGGTGCGGTGCTGCTGCGGGCGGCGGCCCTGGCGGCGCAGAAAGCCAAGACCCTGAACGGGCATTTCACGGATGGTGTTTTCCACCCCGCCGAGCAGGTCAATCCCGGCCTTGCCGTGGCGCTGCGCGGCGGCGGGCTGGTGGCGCCTGCGATTAGGGATGTCCCCTCAATGCAGCTGGGGGAGACCATGGCGGCGATGCGGGACATCGTTTCCCGCGCCCGGGCCGGGCGGCTGAAAAGCTCCGAAATGACCCGCGGCACCCTCACGGTTTCCAGCCTCGGAGATACCGGCGGAGAGGTGATGGCCGGGGTGATCTTCCCGCCGCAGGTAGCGCTGATCGGCATCGGCGCGCCGCAGCTACGGCCTTGGGTCGCCGGGGGCAAGGTCGTTCCGCGCAGGGTCCTCACCGTGACCGTGGCCGCTGATCACCGGGTTAGCGGCGGGCGGCAGGCAGCCCGGTTCCTGTCCGAATTTGAAACGCTGATTTCGCAGCCGGAGGCACTATGACACAGACCAGAATGCGTGCCCTGTTTCTGGAAGAACTGACACGGGTTGCCCCGGACATCGATCCCGCGGAAGTGTTGGACGGGGATTATCTGCAGGATGATCTGGAATTGGATTCGATGGATGTTTTGAACTTGGTGACGGCTTTGCACAAGCGGCTTGGCATCGACATCCCGGAGGCCGATTATGCAAAGATCGCAACGGTGGCGTCAGCTGTCCGGTATCTGTCCGCTGCAACGGGAGCGGATTGAGGTTCTGCAGAAACCCGGAACGAATTTCAGATGGAGCAAGCCTGCCGCGAAGAAAGGGGAAGGAGTAGATTATCGTCAAAGCGCCGATGCGGGCGGCAGCCGGTGTTGCGCTGGATGTTGTCAGAGCAATTCGCCTTGAGCGGGGCAGGGCGGCTTTGCACGGCTTTGGTCGCGGCCAAGCGCAGCCCTTTCTGCGAACTCCGCGCCTCGCGCGCAGTCATCGACCAAAGGATGATGATGTATAACCGGGTGGCGTGTCCGCCATGTGTCTCTTTCCTTCACATGGCAATTCGCAGGCCTAGGTTGATGCGGAGACGGATGATAAGCATCCGGTCCGATTTCTGGAGACCAGCCGGAGCCGAATGACATGGCCGCAGCCGGACAGTACTTCCTGATCAGACCGCTTGAGGCGGGCACGCTGAAGCTGCCCGGGCGGCACGGCAAGCTGGGGTTTGAACGGCACAAGATTTGGCCGGAGAGGGATGTCACCGCTTGGGACTGCTTTGACGGCGCCATCCGCAACAGTGGCGGACTGCTGCTGGAACGCGGGAAGAAGCTGCACCTGCTGGGCCAAGGCGGCGTGCTGGTGCAATCCGCCAAGCGCAATGGCGACTTTCCGAGGGATCTGAGGGCGGGACCGGTCAAAGACGCGCTTGAAGGATTGTTCCCGCTGCGTTGCTTGCTGCCTGGGGCCGCCGCGCGGCTGGCAATCGCCCGTTATGCGGTGTCCTGGAAGCGGAAGCACTGCGGATCTCTGACACTGTGGCAGTTCACCGGCCCATTCGGGAGTTTTGGCCTTGTTGAGCTGGAGGTCCGCGCAGGAAAGCCGCTGGAGGCGGCCAAGAAGAGGCTGGCTGCATCGGGTGCAGAACCTGCCGCTGCGGGTGCGGCCTACGGGCTGCTGGCGCCGGGCCGTCCGGTCTATAACCCGAAGCCGCAAGTGCAGCTGAGGCCCGCGCAGCCGGCGCTGGCGGCCGCCACGGCGATTATCCGTTCCTGCCTGAGCGTGGCCCGGCAGAACGAGGCGGGAGTGGTTTCGGACCTCGACACAGAATTCCTGCATGATTACCGGATTTCCCTGCGCCGGATCCGCACGGTTCTGAGCCTGTTCAAAGGGGTGTTCGCCCCGGCGGATGCCTTGCGCCTGAAAACGGGGTTTGCAGGCCTTATGGCCGAGACCAGCAGACTGCGTGATCTGGATGTGTATCTGCTGAAACGGGACTGGTTTTATGCGCAAACACCCCGGATGCTGCATCCGGGGCTGGATGCCATGTTTGACGCTTTTGCCGCGGAACGCCGGATCAGCCACCAGAGTCTCGCCCTGCATCTGGCCGGAGCGCGGTACAAATGGCAAATCGCGGCTATGCAGGCGGAGTTCGCGGAAGGTGCAGAGATTGCTCCAGGCCCCCGGGCCGCGCGGCCGGTCCAGGGGTTTGCGCAAAAGCTGATCTGGAAGCGCTACAGCAAGCTTTGCCGGATTGCTGATGGCATTACCCCGGCGACGCCGGATGCAGAGATTCACAGGCTGCGTATCAGCTGCAAGAAACTGCGTTACCTGATCGAGCTGTTTGCTCCGTTGTTTCCGGCCAGCGGGCTGAAACCTATTCTGAAGCCCCTGAAAAAGCTGCAGAACACTTTGGGAGATTTCAACGATTGCTCGGTGCAGCAGGCAGCATTGCTGGAATTCGCGGCAACTCCGGCCGCCACACGGGAAATAGCGCTGAGCGCCGGTGCCTTGATTGCGGTGCTAGGTCAGAACCAAAATGCAGCGCGGGCACAGGTGGAAACGAGATTTCAGGCCTTCAACAGTCCCCGGACTCAAAGACGCTTCCAAACAATGTTCCGCGGCTGAATACCTGCCCCGGCCCTGCCGCCTTTGTTCCGCATTCCGTCTGTGTGGGATTGCGGCGGCTTTTGCCGGAAAAAATACGCTCTTGAGGCCGAACGGATCCGACTGGGTGCGCGGCTATGGCGGCCCGGAAACCCCTCGGGCCGCTGCTTCCGGTTAATCGGCTAGCTGCCCCGGCGCAGCAGGTAAATGTCCATCAGCCAGCCATGTTCGGCCCGCGCCCTGGCCCGGGTTCCGATGATCTGGTCCGACAACTCCTGCAGCGGCCCTGCAAGGGAAATCTGGTTCTCCATGCCGGCATAGGCCGTCCAGAAGATTTCAACACCCTGCGGGTCGACGGACTGGAACGAGCATTCGCCGTCCAACATGATGACCAGCGTATCGGCGCTGTCCGGCCAGCCGTTTTCGCGCAATTGGCGGCCGGTCGTGATGGTGAAGGGCCCGCCGATTTCATTGATCGGGATCGCATGCGCTGCGGTCAGCGCCTGAACTGAGGTGATGCCGGGGATCACCGTCAGCTTGACTTCGGTCAGCTTCTTCAGCCGATTGGCAATCCGCATGGTGCTGTCATAAAGCGAAGGGTCGCCCCAGACCAGGAATCCCGCCTTGCCGCCTTCCGGCAGATGGGCAGTGATGTTCTGCCACCAGATCTCGGCAATTGCGTCGTGCCAGTCGTCCACCCGTTTGCGGTAGCTCTTGGTGGCCTCGTCCCGGACCGGCAGGGAGAACTCGACGATCTTGGGGCCATCGCCCTTGATTGCCCGGTTGCAGATTTCGCGCCGCAGGCCTGCCAGGTCGTCCTTGCCGGCGCCCTTGTTGGGGATCAGGATCAGATCCTGCGCATTCAACGCGTCGATCGCCTGCAGCGTCATGTGCTGCGGGTTGCCGGTGCCGATGCCGATCAGGGAAAGCTCAATCATGGCTAGCGCTTTCTGTGTGCCCCGGCAGATCCTGGTCCGCCAGCGGCCCGTACAGGATCAGCACTGGCGCCTTGGTCTCCATCGCACGCAGCACCGACGGCAGCTCGCCCACGTTATGGCAGAAGAGTCTCTGTTCGGGCGTCGACACACCCAGAGCCACCAGCGCATGGGTGTCGGCGGGCAGGCCTGCTTCCATCAGCTTTTCTGCCAGTGCTGCAAAGGTGCTCTTGCCCATATAGACGACAGTGGTGGCATTCGGATCGGCCAGCGCGGCCATGTTCAGATCGTCGGGCAGCCCGCCTGTGACGTCATGTCCGGTAATGAACTGCAGGCGCCGCGCGGTCAGCCGCCGGGTCAGCGGGATATTGGCAGCCGCCGCTGCCGCCGAAGCTGCGGTGACACCGGGGACGATTTCGAACCCGATGCCAGCTTCCCGCAAAGCCGTCATTTCTTCCTCCAGCCGCCCGAAGACGCCGGAATCGCCGGATTTCAGCCGCACCACGTTTAGGCCCGAGGCAGCGTAGTCAACCAGCAATTGGCTTACATGGTCCTGCTTGGGAGAAGGGCGGCCAGCGCGTTTGCCAACTCCAACCAGATCTGCGTCGGGACGGGCATGGCTCAGGATCGGGCCGGAGGACAGGTCGTCAAACAAGATTGCGTCGGCCGCCTCCAGCCGCTTAACCGCCTTGACGGTCAGCAGTTCCGGATCGCCGGGGCCGGAGGACACAAAAGAGACAAATCCGCTCATGCGCTTTCTCCGGTGATCAGGTGGAAGAAGGTGCCGGTGACGTGCCCCTTGATCGAGCCGGTCTCCGGCACCGGGTTGCCGTCGGCGTCCATGACATTGGCCAAGGGCGCATCAGGTTCTTCCAGAATGGTGGAATAGTGGAACTCATGCCCACGCAGAGCGGCTCCTGCTTCAAAACCGGGCATCCCGGCTTCCAGCAACGCACGGCGGTAGCCGAGGTGGAACTTGCGCTTCTCGTAAGAGGTCACAAGACCCAGCAGGCCCAGCATCCGGTGCCGGTTGCCCTGCTTGTCGATCAGCGCTTCGCCCAGGGCCATGTAGCCGCCGCATTCGCCGTGCACGGGCTTGGTTTCCGCGTGCTTTTGCACGCCCGCGCGGAAGGTTTCTGCCGCGGCAAGCGTGCCGCCATGCAGTTCCGGGTAGCCGCCGGGCAGCCAGACCAGGTCAGCGTCCGCCGCCGGGGCTTCATCTGCCAATGGCGAGAACGGCAGGATCTCAGCCCCTGCAGCGCGCCAGCCGGTCAGAAGATGCGGGTAGGTAAAGGAAAACGCCGCATCGCGGGCCAGGGCAATCCGTTGTGCGGGCGGCGTTGGCAGGCTGGCCGGCGCGGGCGCCTTGCCCGCCATGGCAGCAGCCTTGATCGCCTCAAGGTCCACATGCTCGCGCAGGAAGGCGGCATAACCTGCAATGGCGGCCTCCAGGTCGGGGTGCTCCACCGCCTGGATCAGGCCCAGATGCCGTTCCGGCAGGGTCAGGTCGCCGCGCCGGGGCAGGGAGCCCAGCACCTTGATGCCTGCCTTTTCCATCCCCAGCCGGGTGAGGCGTTCATGGCGCGGGCTGGCGACACGGTTCAGGATCACACCGGCAAAGGGCAGCTCCGGGTCGTAGTTCTTGAACCCCAACGCCGTGGCCGCAGCCGACTGCGCCTGGCCGCCCACATCGACCACCAGCACCACAGGCCAGCCCATCCGCTTGGCGGTCTCGGCAGAAGAGCCAAAGCCCGACTGGCCGCGGGTGGCAACCCCGTCGTAAAGGCCCATGGAGCCTTCGCCGACACAGATTTCCGCACCTGCCGACTGGCCGGTGACCGCATCCAGCAGTCCGCCATCCATGGCCCAGGTGTCCAGATTGAAGCTGGGGCGTTTGGCGGCTGCCAGATGGAACGCCGGGTCGATGTAATCCGGCCCGCTCTTGTAGGGCTGCACGGTGAGGCCGTCCTCTGCCAGCGCCCTGAGCAGGCCCAGCATCACGGTGGTTTTTCCGGTGCCCGAGGAAGGCGCCGAGATCATCAGCCCGGGAGGGTTCATATCAGTCATGGTCTTAGTCCCCTCAGTCGTCGCCATGGCTCCAGCTCGACCACGGGCTGTCAGCGCTTTGCGGCCGGTAGCGGCGGTCGTAGTCGGTTGAGTAAAGGCAGCTTTCGTCAAAGCCTTCGCCCTTCAGCACCGGGCCCACCAGAATGAGCGCGGTGCGGGAGATTTTCTCATCCAGCGAGTCTTTGAGTGTCTCGATCGTGGCCCGGATAATCTGCTGGTCCGGCCAGCTGGCGCGGTAGACCACGGCCACCGGGCAGTCACCGCCGTAATGCGGCGTCAGGCTGTCCACCACATGGTCCAGATTGCCGATCGACAGATGAATGGCCAGCGTGGTGCCGGTCTTGGCAAAGTTCTCCAGCGACTCGCCTTCAGGCATCGAAGATGCACGGCCCGGGGTGCGGGTCAGCACCACCGACTGGCCGAGGCCGGGAAGGGTCAGTTCAGTTCCCAGAGCGGCAGCTGCTGCGGCAAAAGAGGGCACGCCAGGGGTTACGCTGACGGGAATGCCCTCAGCCTTCAGGCGGCGCAATTGCTCGCCCATGGCCGACCAAACCGACAGATCGCCGGAATGCAGGCGGGCCACATCCTGGCCCGCATCATGCGCCGCCTTGATCTCTGCCACGATGGCTTCCAGGTCCATCGCCGCGGTGTTCACGATCTTTGCATCCGCCGGGCAGTGGCTG
>JBFOLS010000361.1:0-4620 GCA_040830225.1 Leisingera sp. | reverse complement strand
CCGATGCCTCCGATCCCCACGAAATGGATCGGGCCGACGTCGCCAGGCAGTTTGGTTGCAGGGTTCATAACGTTATCCTTCCTCGGCCAGCTGCTCCACCAGTGCCGCCAGACGTTCGGCAGCATCGGGAACCCCGGCGCTCAAAGCGGCAGCCGACATCTGTGTCGCAGCCTGCGGGTTACTCAGAATCGCGCCCATATGCTCTGCCAGCGCCGGAACATCAAGGGCGCTTTCCGGGATCATCACAGCGGCATTTGCGTCAACCAGGCCGCGGGCATTCGCAGTTTGATGGTCGCCGACGGCAGCAGCAAAGGGGATCAGGATCGAGGGCCGCCCGATGACCGAGATGTCAGCTACCGAAGACGCCCCCGAGCGCGAGATCACCAGCTGCGCTTCAGACATGCGCGAAGGCACATCATTGAAAAAGGTCTGCACATCAGCGTTGATACCATGTTCCGCATAAAAGGCGCTGACCCGTTCCAGATCTTCGCTGCGCGCCTGATGCGACACCCGCAGGTGCTGGCGCATGGCTTCCGGCAGGGCTGCAACCGCGCCCGGCACCACGTCCGACAGGATGCGCGCGCCCTGGCTGCCGCCCATCACCAAGAGCGACATCGGGTAATCGCCCGGCGGAATATAGCCGGCCCCTGCCCGCTCCAGAACCGCACCGCGCACCGGGTTGCCCACGTGTTCATGCGGAACCCCGTCCGGCAGCGCGGTCGGCCAGGTGCCGCAGGCAACGCCCGCAACCCGCTTGGCAAAGATCTGATTGACCCGGCCCAGAACGCCGTTCTGCTCATGGATCATCCGCGGCAGTTTCAGCAGCGTTGCCGCCCCCAGCGCCGGGATCGACGGGTAGCCGCCGAAGCCGATCACCGCATCCGGCCGCTCGCGCCGCATCTGCATCATCATCGACAAAACGCCGCCGGCAATCTTCGGCCCCACCAGCGCCTTGGCCAGCAAGCCGCCGCGGGCAAGGGTGGCCGAGGACACTTCGGAAATCTCAACCGCCTCCGGAAAGGCGCCGGTGTAGCGCGCGCCGCGCGCATCCGTTGACAGCTTCACCCGCCAGCCGCGGGCCAGCATCGTTTCCGCCAGCGACTGCGCCGGAAACATGTGGCCGCCGGTCCCGCCAGCCGCCATCAAGAGCAGTTTCTGTGCCATCCCAGGAGATCTCTTTCAAATGTCTCAGCGGCCGCGGCCGTTCAGGTAGTCGGCAATCCCGCCCTGCGGACGGGTCCGGGTAAAGGCCAGCAGCATACCCACCGCAATCCCGGTGGCAATCAGCGAGGATCCGCCGTAGCTGACAAACGGCAGCGTCATGCCCTTGGCAGGCAAAAGGCGCACCGCAACGCCCATGTTGATCATCGCCTGCACGCCGAACATGCAGACCAACCCGGTGCCTGCGAGGCGGATGAACGTATCGCGCTCGCGCATCAGCCGGAACAGCGAGCGCACCACGATCGAAGCGTAAAGCGCGATCAGCACCACCACCAGCACCAGCCCGTATTCCTCAGCCGCGACAGCCACGATGAAATCGGTATGGGCATCGGGCAGCGACCATTTCACCTGGCCTTCGCCAACGCCGACGCCGAACAAACCGCCCTCGCGGATCGCATTGGTGGCGTAGCCCAGCTGAGTGGTCGGATCCACATCCGGGTTCAGGAAGCCATCGATGCGGCGGGCAAAATGCTCGGAGCTATTGTAGGCAAAGATGCCCCCCAGCACGACCACCGCCGCCATGCACACTAGCAGCAGCATCGGCGCCCCTGCCACGAAATACATCACCCCCCAGCCGAACAGGATCAGGCTTGCCTGGCCGAAATCCGGCTGCAAAACCAGCATCATGACCACCATCAGGCAGAGCGCGAAGGACATCAGCGTGCCCGGCGGGCCGTTGATCTGCTGGCTGGCAGCAATCATCCAGGCCGCGACCACGATGAAGCCGGGTTTCAGGAATTCCGAGGGCTGCAGCGAGGCGAAGCCAAGCGAGTACCAGCGCACCGCCCCCTTGCCGAAATCGGTTCCGAAGATCGGCAGGAAGGCCAGCGCGACAAAGGCCACGGCAAAGCCCAGAACCGCCAGCCTACGCACCAGCGTCGGCGACATCACCGAGGTGATCAGCATCGCCGCCAGCGCCGTCAGGCCAAACACCGCCTGCCGCTGCACATAGTGAAAATTGCCGAACCCGTTCCTCTCTGCCAGCGGCACCGAGGCTGCCAGCCCCAGCAGCAAACCGATCACGAACAGCATCAGGATGCAGGACATCGTCCACTTATCCAGCGTCCGCCACCATTTGGGGAGAATCGGTTCACCTGCCTGCACGGGAACCGCGCCATAGACCATCTCAGTCATGGGAATACCGCCACTATATGCCTCGCTCCGCCCCGTTTTCGGGGTCTCAAGGAAACTGTAACGAATCGTGAGCGATGGCGCCAGAAAAAGAACACAGTTCGGCGGAAAACCACCGCCGGGACCGCAGGCCGTCTTGACAGGCAGGAAGCTGCCGCCGGAGCGCTGCCGCCGGCAGTCCCGCGCCAGCTACGGCATGCACCGCGAACCGCCTTGGCCGCCGGAGTGCCCCGCCCCAAGCACCTGGATGATCCCGAATGAAACCGGATCTTGCGGCATGCATTTTGGCGGCAGCCAGGCGCAGGCTGCAGGCTTTGCCATTCTTCGCGCTGAACGGCGGCTATGCGGGAAAAGCGACCACTCCCCAGATTTTTTAGAAGGTCTGCTTTAGGTCATAACTCTGCCCGATTGGGTTGTATCATCCAGGCAACCAAAGCGGAGCGAGTCTTATGGAAACACACTTCCTGATCACGTCCGGAGAATTCGCAGCGACCCCCGGCGAACTTAACGATGAACATGACGACTACATCAATCCCGGCCTTTACGCTCTAGAGTTTGCAGACTTTCTAGAAAGGGAGCTTGCACAGCGCGGCTACCCTGCAAGATTTCGCTGTCAGGAAGATTGGGGGCATTGGATGGAGTTGGAACATCAAGGAAAATTCACTCTTGCGGTTTGTTGCGCGAACACAGGAGAAGAAATTGATGGGCAGGCTGAGCATCGTGTATTCCTGTCGCCCGACAAGCCTGTCATTCGAAAATTCTTTAAGAAGATCGATGTTCGAAGCGATCTGGAGAAACTCGGTACTGTACTTCGAGAAGTGCTGGAGAGCAGTTCTGCAATCAATGAAGTTCGGATCGAGGCCAAGGCCTAGATTTCGGATGGAAAGCGGACAACTACGGAATACGCAGCATCGGTCCAATTGGGCTCGAAGCAAATATTCGCCGCACCCTGCGCAAACAAACACCTCCCCTGTTCACATCCAGGCGCATCCCAAGTCTCTACTTCTCTCCAATAGCCGGCCCGCACCACCCGCCCTCTTGCGCCGACGCCGCTTCCGTGGTCGATGCGCGCCATGCAGGTAAACACTCTGATTCTTGGCGCCGGGGCGGCCGGCATGATGTGCGCGGCTCATTCAGGCGGCAGCACCCTGGTCATCGACCACGCCAAGGCGCCGGGCGAGAAAATCCGGATCTCCGGCGGCGGCCGCTGCAACTTCACCAACATGTACGCCGAGGCGAAGAACTACCTGTCGGCCAACCCGCATTTCTGCAAATCGGCACTGGCCCGCTACACCCAATGGGATTTCATCGAACTGGTGGATCGCCACGGCATCGCCTGGCATGAGAAAACCCTGGGCCAGCTGTTCTGCGACGGCTCCTCGAAACAGATCATCACAATACTGGTTGAGGAACTGCGCCAGGCCGGCGCGGAGCTGTGGCTGCAAACCGCCGTCGAAACCGTGGAAAAGACTCCGGCGGGCTACCGGGTCAAACTCCTGCGCGAGGGCAAAGCGCAGACCGTCACCTGCCGCAACCTGGTGCTGGCCACCGGCGGCAAGTCGATCCCGAAGATGGGCGCCACCGGCCTTGCCTATGATCTCGCCCGTCAGTTCGGACTGGAAGTGACAGAAACCCGCCCCGGCCTGGTTCCCTTCACCTTCCCGGACGGGCGCTTCAAGCCGCTCTCGGGCGTCTCGCTGCCCGCACGCTTAACGAATGAGCGCACCAGTTTCGACGAAGCCCTGCTGTTCACCCACCGCGGCCTCTCCGGCCCTTCTGTACTGCAGCTCTCCTCCTACTGGCGCGAGGGAGAGGAGATCAGCGTCAACCTGATCCCCGAGACACCTCTTTTCGATCTCCTGCGCACCCAGCGCCAAGCCGAGGGCCGCCGCGATCTGACCACCGAACTTGCCCGCCACCTGCCCGGCAAACTGGTGGAGTTCCTCAGCCCTCAACTGGGCCTCAAAGGCCGCCTCGCCGACCAGTCAGACGCAGCCCTGCAGGCTTTAAGCGATGCCTTGCAAAACTGGCGCCTGCTGCCCGCCGGCACCGAAGGCTACCGCACCGCAGAGGTCACCCTGGGCGGCATCGGCACCGATGGCCTCTCCTCCAAAACCATGGAGGCCAAAGCCGCCCCCGGCCTTTACTCCATCGGCGAGGCGGTGGACGTCACCGGCTGGCTCGGCGGCTACAACTTCCAATGGGCCTGGTCTTCCGGCCACGCCGCCGGCACCGCCATCGCCGCCAAGGCATAAGCCGCTCAGATTT